>NZ_JBMDIO010000039.1:0-42608 GCF_057808725.1 Novosphingobium sp. FG90 | reverse complement strand
CACGATGGCCTGGTTTTACGCCGCCCCATGGCCGACTTTTGCTCCGCCGTTGACACGTAGCTTCAAAAACAATATTAAACTTTTGAGTCAAGCGCTGAGACGCGAGGTGAAATATGAATGCAATTACTAATGTCGTTGGTCAGTCACTGGAAGATGGTGCTCGAGTCGCTCGCCTGAAGAAAGCTGTCGACGAGGCTACCTACGGTGGCTGCATCGAGCGCGCAGTGCTTTGGTCAGAGTATTACATGGATGAGGCCAACGATGGGAAATCTACGGCCGTTCAGATAGCTGAAGCGACACGCCACGTCCTGGCCAACAAAACGGTGAAAATCTATCCTGACGAGCTGATTGTTGGCAACTTCACCGCCAAACGGGTCGCCGGCATCTGTTATCCGGAGTTGGGCGGTCTGGGCATAATGATTGGTGTCGACAAACTACCCACCCGCAAGGTCAATCCTCTCGAGATCAGCGAAGACGAGCAGGCAAAACTCCAGTCATATATTCCGTTCTGGATGGACAAGAATATGGTTTATCTTGCCTTTGACGGGCAGGAAGAGCAGATGCGCTTTGTTAAGGAGCAGATTGAAGCACTGCAGTACCAATTGTATGAGGCTGGTGGTATTGCTCACCTGGCACCCGGCTACGAGAAAGTGATCAAACTGGGTGCCGAGGGCATCATCGCCGAGGTGGAGGCCTTCGAGGCACAAACCAACGATCCCTCCAAGCTGGACTTCTACCAGTCTGTGAAAATCTCAATGAATGCGCTGGCAGAGTTTGGTGACCGCTATGCGACCGAGGCGCGTAGGCTGGCAGAGGCTGAAGCGGACCCTCAGCGGAAACTTGATCTAGAGCGGATTGCGGAGGTCTGCGCTCGCGTACCACGTTATGGCGCAACCAGTTTCTATGAAGCGGTCCAATCAATGACCCTCACCCACATCGCCATTTTCCAGGAGACAATAGGTGAAACCACCTGTCCGGGCCGCGTGGACCAATTCCTGAATTCCTACTATGAAGAGGATTTGGCGGCTGGACGTATTTCAAGACAAGAGGCGAAAGATATTCTGGGAGCTTTCTGCGTAAAGCTATGCGAAACCATCCCCATGTACTCCGACGAGCTGACCAGCACGCTCGGTGGATTGACCAGCTGGGAGGTAGTGACCATCGGTGGTCAGGACTCCGAGGGCAACGATGCGACCAATGAACTGAGTTTCATTTTGTTGGAGCTCGCCGATGAGTTGCGCATGCGCCAGCCCAACTTCCACGTCCGTCTCCACGAGAACACACCCAAGGCATTCTACGATGAGGTCATCCGGGTGAACTTCGGCCCGGGTTCGGCGCCCGCCATGTATAACGACGAGACCATCATCGAGTCCATGATGAATGTCGGTTATTCCCTGGAGGATGCCAGGGACTATGTCGCCATCGGCTGTGTTGAGCCCACGGCGCCGGGCAAGACCCTGGGTTCCACCGACGCCGGGATGTACAACATGGCCCTGGCCCTGGAAATGGCGCTCAACGAGGGGTGCCAGTTTGGTTCTGACCGACAGATCGGTGTCAAGACACCCCCGGTCTCCAGCATGAAGAGCATGGATGACGTATTGGACGCCTACAAGGTGCAGGTGAAGCATCAGCTGGGCAAGCTGCACGCGGATTTGCAGAAGTGTGAACAGTTCCACGCCAAGTACCACCCCACCCCGATCACCAGCGCTACGCTGGAAGGCTGTCTCGAGCAGGGTGTTTGCTCTACACAGGGTGGCGCGAAGTACAATTTCTCCGGTATCCAGGGCACCGGCATGGCGGTCGTGGCCGATTCCCTGGGGGCCATTGAGAGTGCTGTGTTCGAGGACAAGTGGCTCACCCTTGAGGAGCTGGTCGCTCACCTGAAAGACAATCTCTCGGATGAGGTTGTGCGGACCAGGCTGAAAGGCATCGATAAATTTGGCAACGATATTCCCAAGGCGGATGCCTGGATGAAGTGGGTCGGGGATCACTACTCCGATTCCATTCACGCCCTGGGCAAGAATACCCGCGGTGGCCAGTACCTGGCGGGCGTGTACTCCAACACTTCCCACACCCACTTCGGCGGGCTGATCAATGCCACACCAAATGGCCGTCGTGCCGGCGAGACCTTCGCCTCGGGTTTTGCGCCGGAAAACGGTGCAGACAAGCGTGGCTCCACCGCCTTGATCAATTCGATGAACCGGATCGATTTCAAGAAGTTTGCCAATGGCATCAACTTCAATATCAAGCTGGATGCCTCCAGTTACGACTGTGACGATGGTAAGAGTGCACTGGGTAGCATGTACAAGGTGTACTTCAAACGGCACGGTATGCAGGTGCAGGCCAATATGCTGGATCCGAAAATCCTGATTGAGGCACGGGACAACCCGGAGTTGCACCCCAACCTGCTGATTCGGGTATCGGGCTACTCGGCGTACTTCAACGATCTGTCACCTGAAATGCAGGATGAGGTGATATCCCGGAGCAGTAATGCGGCCTGATGCAAGCCTGATTGATGCGATAGCAGTTACCGAGCCAAGGAAGGCTTCGCTGTACTTCGACATCAAGAGAAACACCCTGGACGACGGGCCGGGTATTCGCAGCGTGGTGTTCTTCAAGGGCTGCCCGCTGTCTTGTACCTGGTGCCAGAATCCGGAAAGCATCAACACCGGTTACGAACTCTCCTATGATGCAGAGAAGTGCATCAGCTGTCACGACTGTGCTGACGCCTGCCCCGAGCAGGCGATCGACCTGAGTTCGCCCGACAAGATCATCCGCGACAAATGCACCCAGTGCTTCAAGTGCGTTGATGTCTGCCCGTCAGGTGCACTGGAGCGCTGTGGCAATGACATCGACATGGATCAGCTGGTGGAGAAGGTGCTTGAGGACGAGGCCTTCTTCGAGGCCTCCGGCGGCGGTGTCACTGTCTCCGGCGGCGAGGCACTGATGCAGATGGATTCGGTCGGCGAACTGTTTTCGCGGCTGAAGCAGCGGAATGTCCACACGCTGATCCAGACAGCGGGCCTATTCAATTACAAGGTATTTGAAAATCTGGTATTGCCCTACACCGACACCATCTACTTTGATCTCAAGTTGATGGACAGCGATGCGCACAAGCAGTACTGCGGCGTTCCCAACCATTCTATTCATGAGAACTTCAGGAAGGTCCAGGCCCTGGCACGGGATTCGGTGATCGAGGTTCTGCCGCGGGTCCCGTTGGTGCCCTTTATCACCGACACAGATGAAAACCTCAGTGCCATTGCTGACTTTATGCTCGAGAACGGCGTAAAGAACATGCAGATCTTGCCGTACAACCCGATTTGGCTCGACAAGCTGCCACGCTTCGGCAGTGTCCAGCGTCTGGACTTCGGTGAAGGGACAGGCAAGTTCATGCCGGACGCGGAGCTTGACCGCTGTACGGAGATTTTTGAGTCCAGAGGTATTCACGTCCATTGTCACAGGTGATGTATCAGCTCAGACAGCCGGCGCCTTCCTGATTTCGCTTTACCTATAACCCATAATCAATCTGTCCATTGTCCGCCGTCAGCGCCCATGGCACAGATTTGAGGTTGTGATTTAAGGAGGATCTGGGCTTCGTCGTAGTGACGAAGGAACGAAGATGAAGCCCAGATCCTCCAATGCAAAATCGCCAGCCAAGGCCCCTGCAGAGCAGGTGGTGAAGGACATCCGGCGTCAGACCCGTCGCCACTTCTCGGCCGAGGACAAGATCCGCATCGTGCTGGATGGCCTGCGCGGGGAAGACAGCATCGCCGAGCTGTGCCGCAAGGAAGGGATCGCTCAGAGCCTGTACTACACCTGGTCGAAGGAGTTCATGGAAGCGGGCAAGCGCCGCCTGGCGGGCGACACTGCCCGTGCCGCGACCACCGGCGAGGTGCAGGACCTGCGCCGCGAAGCCCGTGCGCTGAAGGAATGCGTGGCCGATCTGACGCTGGAAAACCGGTTGCTCAAAAAAAGCATGATAGCGGATGGGGGCGACGACGAATGAGGTATCCCGCATCCGAGAAGCTCGAGATCATCAGGATCGTCGAGCAGTCACACCTGCCTGCCAAGCGCACGCTGGACCAGCTCGGCATCCCCAGCCGGACATTCTATCGCTGGTATGACCGTTACCTTGAAGGCGGGCCGGAGGCGTTGGAAGATCGGCCATCGGCGCCGAGCCGGGTGTGGAACCGCATCCCGGCTAATATCCACGACCAGATCATCGAGCTGGCGCTGGAACAATCCGAGCTGAGCCCCCGGGAGCTGGCCGTGCACTTCACCGACGAGAAGCGCTACTTCGTGTCGGAAGCCACGGTTTACCGGCTGCTCAAGGCCCACGACCTGATCACCAGCCCGGCCTATGTCGTGATCAAGGCGGCCGACCAGTTCCACACCAAGACCACCCGCCCGAACGAGATGTGGCAGACTGACTTCACCTACTTCAAGATCATCGGGTGGGGCTGGATGTACCTGTCGACCGTGCTCGACGACTTCTCGCGCTACATCATCGCCTGGAAGCTGTGCACCAACATGCGAGCCGAGGATGTGACCGACACACTGGACCTCGCCCTCAAGGCCTCGGGCTGCGACAGCGCCACGGTGCTGCACAAGCCCCGGCTGCTCAGCGATAACGGCCCCAGCTACATTGCTGGCGAACTGGCGGAATACATCGAGGCCCGGAAGATGAGCCATGTCCGCGGCGCTCCGTGTCATCCCCAAACCCAGGGCAAGATCGAGCGCTGGCACCAGACACTGAAAAACCGCATCCTGCTGGAGAACTACTTCCTGCCCGGCGACTTGGAGGCCCAGATCGAGGCCTTCGTCGAGCACTACAACCACCAGCGTTACCACGAGAGCCTGAACAACGTGACGCCCGCCGACGCCTACTGCGGCAGGGCGCCAGCCATCATCAAACAGCGCGAAAGGATCAAGCGACAAACCATCGAACATCGGCGCTTGCAGCACCGCAAGCTCGCCGCCTAACATCTATCCCCAGACGAGGCCCGCACTCCGCTAATCTACGCCGCGATCTGCGCCAAATGTTCTGACGACGGACACCTGGTATCTGAACGCTCCAAATAGTGGCTGACTTCGTGCAACCGAAGGGTCAGCTCATCCGCCATGCGTGGAATCAGACGTTTCGGATCGGCGTCACCTCAAGGTTTGTGCGCCAGACAACGATTTGGCAGACATAATGCGAACATCGGCTAATTAGCGAGCTTGAGGCGCGACATGGGATCGTTGAGCTGGCGGAATTCACCGCCAGGCGGACGCTCCGCCTGCCCTCAAAGGCAGCCGCCGGGCAGGCTACGCCGCGGGGTACGATGCTACTGACATGGCCAAGCCTTCGCTAACGAGCGTTCAGCTCCGGCCACCATATGAACACTCATAAAATAGCTATTCTGCTCCGCCCAGCGTAAATATGCCGCGCGCAGCGCCGATCGGTCATAGCGTGGAGCGCGGCATTCCGCTTTTCGCGCGACGATCATCATGTCGAGCACGCCTTGGAGGTAAGCGCCGCATCGCGGCTCATTCGCTTGACAGCTTACGAACAACGCCGAGCCCGTCGCCGACGCGGGTTCGGTTTGGCCGATCGCACTATCAGGCAGGGCGGCCAAAGCGGCGCATAACAATATCCATCGCCTTGGCCGCATTTTCGTCTCCTATTCCGCAGTATCATTTCGGAAGGGGCGCACGGCCCTCGACGGCCGGCGCCCCGTGCTGATCCATCATTCGCGGCCGAGCACCTGGCCTTCGGGCGTGACGAACAGTTCGATCGTCTTTCCGTCGCTGTTCTTGCCCTTGATTTCATAGAGCGTGCTTCCGTCCGCCTTTCGGGTGACTTGCTCCGCTTTGCTTATTGACGCGAGTTGCGCGCGTGCCGCGTTCATCGCGGCCTCGGGCACCTGAGCAAGCGGGATGTCTCGTTCGCTGTGCTTGCCGATTATCCGGTTTTCGTTCGCCTCGTGGTTTTGCGCGATCGCCACGCCCGCGATCGCCAGCGCGGCCGCGCCCACGCCTGCGACAACAGTGAGAGTTCGTTTGCTACCCATGTTCCATTCCACTTCCTGCATAAGGGCCGTGGGGTCGGGCGGGCGGCGGTTACGGCCCAATGAGCCGTCGTCCGAGTTCAACTCCTCTGATTGTTCATCCTGTCGAGCGCCGCGCGCAGCCCACGGGCGAGCTTGGCTGCGTCGTCGTTGGCCCAGAAGTGCATGAAGAACAGCCGCGGCTCGTCGTTTAGCATATGATTATGCAGCGCCGTGACCTCGATCCCGTTCGTCCGCAGCACGCGCAGGACCGGATCGACCTCGTTTGCGACAAGTACGAAATCGCCGGTGATGGCGGCTCGGCCGTCCCCGGTTGGCTGAAAGTTGATCGCGGTCGCCGTGCCCATCGTCGGCGGAGTCTCCATATCGCCGTCCATCAGCCGCTCGGCGCGCGGAAAGCTGTATTGGAGGATGCCACCGGCCGTCTTGCCCTCACCGCCCATCAACCGGTTGAGCGCGGCCACATCGAGGTCGAGCCGCGATGCGGCTGCGCTGGCCGAAGGCGATTGCGGCGCGGCGAGCGGGGTCCGACTGGCTGATAGCGCTTGCCGGAGCGCGGCCGCGAGCTTCACCGGGTCGCCGTGGCCGGCAATGTGCATGTACATGGTCGCAGGCGAAGAGCGGAGCAGGTGATTGTGGAGCGCGGTGATCGTAAAACCGCTTGCGAGCAGGCGGCTCAAAACGGGGTTCACCTCGTCGTGAGTCAGCACGAGATCGCCCATCACCATCGCCTCGTCGCCCATCGGCTGAAACGCCGCCCAAGAGCCGAGCGCGAGGGAGGGCTTGATCGTCACCCCATCCAGCGTGACGCTCAGGTCCGAACGCGGGAAGCTGTAGCGGTGAACGCCCCCCGGCTGTTCGGCCCCCGCTCGTCCTATCGCCCGGTCGACAGCCGACCAGTCCGGCGCTGCCCATGCCGGGCTTGCCAGCAGGAGGCTGGCGAATCCCAAGGCGATGGTCTTTTTCAGCATAATTGATCCTTCATCAGCGCACTCGACACGGAAAGCCTCACGTCATGCGAGCGCGCCGCCGGCGAGCCGCGACATTGCGCTCCGGTTTCTTTCTTCGGGATAAGCAGTCCTATGCTCATGAGGCTTGTGATGCAACCCTTACACTTGTAGGCTAGTGACGATACAACTATGACAAACACACAAGCTTCCCCTTGGTTGCTCCTGATCCCGCAGCTTCCGGCTAAGCCTGCCTATTTGCGGGTGAAGGTCTGGCGGCGTTTGCAGGCGATCGGGGCCGCGCCGCTCAAGAACGCCGTCCATGCGCTCCCCAATCGCGAGGACACGCGCGCGCTGTTCGAAGAACTGCATCGCGAGATCACCGAAAATGGCGGCGAGGCGCTGATCCTCGAAGCGCGCCTTGTCGGCGGCATGGGCGATGCGGAGCTGCGCGGAGTGTTCGACGCTGCGCGTGACGCCGACTATGAGGAGTTGGCACGCGAGGCGCGCGCGCTGTGTGAGGGCGAGTATGTCGCGGCGGCGGATGTGGGCCGCCTGCGCAAACGCCTGAACGAGGTCGCCGCGATCGACTTTTTCGGTGCGCATGGTCGGCAGGCGGCACAGGCCGCCATCACCGAGGCGGACCGCCGCTCTCACCAACATCCCGATGTGAGCGGCCCCGGTGCGCCCGAGCTGACCCCGGCGGAGCTAAAGCGCCGCGTTTGGGTGACGCGCCGCCATGTCCATGTCGATCGCATCGCGTCCGCCTGGCTCATTCGCCGCTTCATCGACCCCGAGGCGAGCTTCAAGTTCGTCGAGGGCAAAGGATATGTGCCGGAGCCTGACGAACTGAGGTTCGACATGGCGGACGCTGAGTTCACCCACGAAGGCGACCGCTGCTCCTTCGAGACCTTGGTGTTCCTCACCGGTCTCGAGACCGACCCCGCGCTGCGGGCGCTCGGCGAAATTGTTCACGACCTTGATATTGCCGATGCTCGGTTCGAGCGCCCGGAAACTCCGGGAGTGAGCGCGCTTATCGCCGGCATCTGTGCCGGCACCGACGACGACGAGGAGCGGATCGCGCGCGGATCGACCGCGCTCGACGGATTCTATGCTCACTTCACCCGGCGAAAAGAGGACTAAAGATGGAGGCCAGCGCACGCGCTGAAATCGCAGTCGAGACGCTGCACGAGCACGGCATCAGCTTTGGCGAGGCGGTGCGCGTCTGGATCAGGGTCGCGCTGCTCAGCTTCGGCGGACCGGCGGGCCAGATAGCGGTGATGCATCGCATCCTGGTCGAGGAGAAGCGCTGGATCGGCGAGGAGCGGTTCCTCCACGCGCTCAACTATTGCATGCTGCTGCCCGGCCCTGAAGCGCAACAGCTAGCTGTCTATATTGGCTGGTTGCTCCATAAGACCAAGGGCGGCCTGGTCGCGGGCGCGCTATTCGTGCTGCCCGGCTTCCTCGCGATTTTAGGGCTCAGCTATGTCTATGTGCTGCTCGGCGAAGTGGCGCTGGTCGAGGGATTGTTCTTCGGATTGAAGGCCGCCGTGCTGGCGGTGGTGCTACAGGCGGTGGTCCGGGTGGGTTCGCGTGCCTTGAAGAACAACGTCATGCGCGGTTTTGCCGCGCTGGCGTTCGTCGCGATCTTCGTGCTCGACGTGCCCTTCCCGCTGATCGTGCTTGCCGCCGCGCTGATCGGCTTCTTCGGTGGCCGCGCTGGTTACGCCGCATTCAAGGGCGGCGGCGGACATGGTCCCGCCGGCGCTGAGATAATCCACGACCGCGACACCGCTCTTGGCGAGGGCCTTCCCGACCATGCCCGGCCGAACCTCTCTTGGTCGCTGCGCATCTCCGGCGTCCTGCTGCTGCTCTGGCTCGGGCCGGTCGCAGCGCTGCTGTTCGCGTTCGGCCCCGACGACGTGTTCAGCCGCATCGCCACCTTCTTCAGCCAGATGGCGGTGGTGACCTTCGGCGGCGCCTATGCGGTGCTCGCCTATGTCGCGCAGGAGGCAGTCGAGACCTATGGCTGGCTCCAGCCCGGCGAGATGCTCGACGGGCTCGGCATGGCCGAGACCACGCCCGGGCCGCTGATCATGGTGACGCAGTTCGTCGGCTTCCTCGCGGCCTTCCGCGAAGCGACCGGGCTGCCGCCGCTCGTCGCCGCGACCTTCGGCGCAATCCTCACCACCTGGGTTACCTTCCTGCCATGCTTCCTGTGGATCTTCGCCGGCGCGCCATTCATCGAGCGGCTGCGCGGCAACCGCGCATTGTCGGCCGCGCTTTCGGCGATCACCGCCGCAGTGGTCGGCGTGATCCTCAATCTGGCGGTCTGGTTTGGTATCCACACTCTGTTCGAGCAAGTCCGCGAAGTGCCGTTCGCAGCCGGCACCATCGATCTCCCAGTCCTAACGTCCGTCAACTGGCCGGCGCTGGCGCTCGCGGTGGGTGCGATACTCGCCATGTTCCGGTTCAAGGCCGGCATGCTGCCGGTGCTCGGCGTCTGCTCGGTCCTCGGGGCCGCATATGTAATGATCATCTGAAGGAGTGACGCGTGACGATCGACCATCTTTCCCGACGCAGTGCAATCGCAACTCTTGGCATCGGAGCCGCCGCCATGACTATCAACGAAGCCTCTGCGCAGACGCCGGCCGCAGCGCCGGCGGCTGTCCCCGCCTTTGCCGGAAATCATCAGGTCAAGCCGCTCAGGTTCAATCCCGCCAGGCTTCACGGCCTCTCCGAAAGGCTGATCACATCGCACCACGAGAACAATTATGCGGGCTCGGTCAAGGCCCTGAATATGATCGAGACACGACTTGCCGCCGCGCTCGCTGACACGGACCTGCCGCCGGTGGTCTATGGCGGATTGAAGCGCGAGGAGCTGCACCGCACCGGCTCGGTCGTGCTCCATGAGGTCTATTTCGACGGGCTCGGCGGCAACGGCCAGGCAGCCGGTTCCATCCGCGACGCGCTGGGCGCGGCGTTCGGCTCGTTCGACCGCTGGGAAGCCGACTTCCGCCGTACCGGGATGAGCCTTGCCGGCGGATCGGGCTGGTGCGTGCTCGTCTACAATCTCCACACGCGCTCGCTGCACAACCATTGGGCGTGGGATCATATGCACGGTGCGATTGCCGGCGTGCCGCTGCTCGCGCTCGATATGTACGAGCACAGTTTCCACATGGATTACGGCACCGCCGCCGCCAAATATGTCGACGCCTTCTTCCGCAACATCGACTGGGAAGTGGTCGACCGGCGCTATGCCGCGGCTTTGCGCGGCGGCGGCTGAACCCGACCGCCGTGGCTTAACACCCACTGCTGCGCGACACCTGAGTTCGCGACCACAAAGGGGACAGGTCCGATGGGGAGATGCAACAATGACATCCGGCCCGAACATCGCTCTTCTTTGGCGTGGGAAAGCAGCCGAGTGGACGCATCGCTTTCATGAAGCCCGGCAGTGGCCGATAATGCAGGCCTTGCGGGCGCTCGGGGCGACCGCAAGGCCTGTACTGTACAGGGACGAGGCGGTTCGCGAGATTCGGGACGAGCTGCTGTCGTGCGACGCAGTGCTGGTCTGGGTGAATCCGTTGGACATTTCAGGCGACCGCTCGCAGCTCGATCCAATGCTGCGCGAAGTCGCGGGGTGCGGCGTTGTCGTCAGCGCGCATCCTGACGTGATCGCCAAAATCGGCGTCAAGGAAGTGCTCTACACAACGCGATCCATGGAATGGGGCAGCGATGTCGATCGATACGTGGACGCTGAAGGCCTTCGCGCTCGTTTCCCCGAACATCTTGCCGCAGGCCCGCGCGTGCTGAAGCCGAACTACGGCAACGGCGGCAGGAATGTATGGCGTGTCCAACTAGACGAAGCGGGAAACGCTCCGGCTTTGAAAACGTCGGTGAAAGTTCAAGAGGCCCGCCAAGGAAGCAAATCGGAGCGCATCAGCCTAGGCCCTGTTGACATAGTGGGTGAGCCACAGCTTTGCGGAAGCGAGGCATAGGAAGCCGAGGAAGGACGTTGCGGTTTTGTCGTAGCGCGTGGCGATCCGGCGGGATTGCTTGAGGCGGTTGAACAGCCGCTCGACCTGGTTGCGGTCCCGATAGCGCCGGAAGTCGCAAGCCGCCGGCTTACGGCGGTTCGCCTTGGGCGGGATGATCGGCAGGATGCCGCGCCACAGCAGCTCTTCGCGGACGGCGTCGCCATCATAGCCCTTGTCGGCGAGCAAGGCGTCAGGCTTGGGCACGGGCATGTCGAGCAGCGCTGGCACGGCACGGTAATCCGAGACCTCGCCCCCGGTCAGGACGAAGCCAAGAGGGCGTCCCTGACCGTCACAGCGGGCGTGGATCTTGCTCGTAAAGCCGCCGCGGCTTCGACCAAAGCCCTCCTTGCAGGTCCCCCTTTAGCGCCCGCTGCCTGAGAATGGCCGCGGACGGTCGTGCTGTCGATCATGTGCTGCCAGTCGTCGGTAAGCCCCAGATCGACCAACGTCGTCAGCATCGCGTCCCAGACGCCTTGCTCGGCCCAGCGCCGGAACCGGACGTAGACCGAGTTCCACTTGCCATAGCGCTCGTGCATGTCGCGCCACGGGCAGCCTACCCGCAGAACGTGCAGCATTCCGTTCAGGAACCGCCGGTTGTCATGCGACGGCCGCGCCTTGCGGCCGCGCTCCGGTGGAAGCAGCGCCCCGATGACCGCCCATTCCTCGTCCGACACGTCGCCTCGACCCAAAGCCACCTCCAAAAAGGAAGCCTTGAATCAGAGATCACACCCGCTGGGAATCCACTATGTCAACAGGGCCTAGCCGAGTGCTTGGAAAGGTGGGTGCCGTTTCTAAACGACGGCGGCGTGCTGATCGATCAGGCTTATCAGCCGCAGTCGTCCGAGGGCATGGTCCGCTGCTACGTGTGCGGGCACCGAGTGGTTGGCTTTGGGCACAACCTGATCACTGCGCTGATGACGCCAACGGCCATTGATACAACGTCGTCAACCCCACAGCCGATGGGCCGCGCCATGTTCGGACCGGAGGTGACGCGCTTCGCAGCCTTACGGAAAGCGATGGAGGATCGCTGGATTCCAGAGATGCAAAGGTTGCTGTCGATCGTCGACCACGATCTTCCGCTTCTTTGGGACGCCGACTTCCTATTTCGCCCTGGTGAAGCCATCAGCGATGGCTCCTATGCGCTTTGCGAGATCAATGCTAGTTCGGTTGCACCATTTCCGCCAAGCGCCGTCCAGCCAGTCGCCGCAGCGGCAATCGGTCGCGCTCTTGCCATTCGTTTGACGAAGGAGACCTCCAATCCTCATTGATATGATTCAAGCAATTCAAGAGACGTGACATTGGTCGTATCAATCAGACAAGCCTAAGGGTGAGCGAGGCTGGGTGAAACCGGCTCAGGTGGCAGCGCGGAGATACTGGTAGAGGGTTTCGCGACTGATCCCCAGGTCACGGGCGATGACGGCCTTGCGCTCGCCGTCATCAACACGGCGGTGCAGCTCGGCGACCATTTCGTCGGAGAGGGAACGTTTCCGCCCGCGATAAGCACCGCGTTGTCTGGCGACCGCAATGCCTTCGCGCTGCCGCTCCCGGATCAGGGCGCGCTCGAATTCGGCGAACGCACCCATGACCGAGAGCATCAGGTTGGCCATCGGGGAATCCTCGCCCGAGAAGGCCAGGCTTTCCTTCACGAACTCGATCCGGACGCCTCTTTTGGTGAGGGACTGAACCAGTTTGCGCAGATCGTCGAGATTACGCGCCAATCGATCCATGCTGTGGACCACGACGGTGTCACCCTCGCGGGCGAAGGCGAGCATGGCATCGAGTTCGGGGCGGTTGATGTCCTTGCCCGATGCCTTGTCGGTGAAAATCCGGTCGAGCGACTGCCCGTCCAACTGGCGATCGACATTCTGATCGAATGTGCTCACCCGGACGTAACCGATCCTCTGGCCTTTCATCGCCGCCTCCGGTCAAAATGTCAGGTTGAATTCTATGACACGGCGGAACATGCGTCAATAAATGCTTGCCATAACCCTATCCTGACAGAAACCGCCGCTGCATCCTGACGTCCGGTTAGGCTATACTCCAGATTGACGCTAGCCTGTCGCTCTCGACTCGGGATGGAGGCAGGATGGCGCGGCGGCGATTATTGACCGGAGAAGAAAGGCGTCGCCTGTTCGATATCCCCCATGACGAAACCGCGATCGTCGGCCACTATACCCTTGCCGCCGAGGATCTCGAACTGGTCGGTCGCCGCTATCGCCCTGCCAACCGCCTCGGTCTGGCAACGCAGATCGCGCTTATGCGGCATCCCGGCTTCGGTTTGCAGCCCGACGTCGACGTCCCCGATGCGGTCCTTCACTATCTCGCCGCCCAGCTCTTCGTCGATGTTGATGCGTTCGCCGACTATGGCCAGCGCGCGCAAACACGTAACGATCATGCCGACATTGCGGCACGGCATCTGGGGCTACACCCTTTTCGGCGAGGGGATATACCGCTCGCGCTCGATCTCGCCGCAAGAGCTGCGGAGCGGACCGATCGGGGCGAACCTATTGTCCGCGCATTGATGGAGGGGCTGAAGCAGGAACGCTTCATTCTTCCATCGGCAGACACGCTCGAACGTGCGGGCCTCGCCGGCAGGGCACGCGCCCGCAAAGCCGCGGCGGCGCTCATTGTCGAAAGCCTGGGTCATGCCGAACTGGCGCGGATCGATGATCTGATCGTCAACAACAGCGACTTCGGCATGACGCCGCTGGCCTGGCTGCGCAATTTCGAGGAAGCGCCCACCACGGCGAACATCAACGGGCTGCTGGAACGGCTACGCTATGTGCGCGGAATCGGCATCGACCCGGCGATCGGCGCGAAAATCCCCGACTTCCGGTTCGCGCAGTTCATGCGCGAAGGTGGCGTTGCGCCGGCGTTCCTGCTCTCCGATTATAGCCTTAACAGGCGCCGCGCGACGCTGATCGCGGCGGTCATCGACCTCGATGCCAGGCTCGCCGATGGTGCGATCCAGATGTTCGACAGGCTTGTCGGAAGCCTGTTCACACGGGCGCGGCGCGGGCGGGAAAGGCGCTATCAGGACAGCATCCGCTCGGTCGGCGAACTTATGCGGCTGTTCGGCGCGACGATCGCCGCGCTGGGAGAGGCGGTCGAACATGGCGGTAATCCGCTCGAACTGATCGACGAAGCGGTAGGCTGGCACAGACTGGTCGCAGCCAAATCGCAGGTCGATGCGCTGGCCGAGCTGGCGGGCGAAGATGCGCTTGTCGCGGCGACTGGTCGCTATGCGACGCTGCGGCGGTTCAGCCCGGCTTTCCTCGATACATTCACGTTCAAGGCATCGGGGAGCGGATCGCAACTGGTCAAGGCCATCGAGGTCATCCGCGATACCAATGCCCGCAAGGCCCGCAGCCTGCCCGAGGGCGTTCCGCTCCCATTCGCCAACCGGCAGTGGAAGCGCCTCATCACCGAAGGTGGCCAGGTCGATCGCCGGCGATACGAGACGGCCATCATGGCCACGCTGCGCGATCGGTTGCGCGCCGGCGACATATGGGTCGAAGGAACCCGCAATTATCGCCGCTTCGACACCTATTTGCTGAGTCGACGCGATGCCGATAAGGTGGCCGACAGCCTGCCATTCCAGACCGATGCGGCCGCCTATCTGGAGGAGCGGGCAAGGACGCTCGACTGGCGGCTGCGCCGTTTCGCCAAGCAACTCAAGGCGAACAGGCTCGCGGGCGTGGCGCTCGAACGCGACCGGCTCAAGCTGCAACCCATGCCGGCGATCACTCCACCCGAGGCGGAGGCTCTCGATCGCAGGCTCGACGCCTTGCTTCCGCGCGTGCGGATCACCGAACTCCTGGTCGAGGTGGCCGAGCGCACCGGGTTCCTGAGCGCATTTCGCGATCTTCGGTCCGGCAAGGAGCATGACAACCCGCACGCGATCCTCGCCGCCATTCTCGCTGATGGATCGAATCTGGGTCTAGAGCGCATGGCCAACGCCAGCGACGGGGTGAGCTACGCCCAGCTTGCCTGGACCCACAACTGGTATTTGTCGCCCGAAAACTATCAGGCCGCGTTGGGGATGATCGTTGCCGCGCACCATGATCTTCCTTTCACGCGCCATTGGGGAGCCGGCACTAGTTCATCCTCCGATGGGCAGTTCTTCCGCTCGGGCCGCAACCGATCGGCGGCGGCCGACATCAATGCGAAATATGGCAGCGAGCCGGGCCTGAAGATCTACTCCCACCTGTCCGATCATTTTGCCTCGTTCGGATCGCGGATCATGTCGGCCACCGCCGGCGAGGCCCCCTACGTGCTGGATGGCCTGATGCTCGGCGCCGGCGCGCTACCGCTGCATGAGCATTACACTGATACCGGCGGCGCGACGGACCATGTCTTTGCCCTTTGCCATCTTCTCGGCTTCCGGTTCGTGCCCCGTCTGCGCGACATCGCCGACCGGAAACTCGGCTCGATCGCCGCGCCTTCGACCTACAAAGGCATCGAAAGCCTCATGGGCCGCACGATCAAGACGGCGGCGATCGAAGCCGATTGGGATGACATCGTCAGGATCGTCGCCTCCATTAAGGAAGGAGCCGTTGCGCCCTCCGCGATCCTGCGCAAGCTGGCCGCCTACAAGGCCCAGTCGGCCCCAAGCTGCGATTTTGGCCAAGTCGGAGAACGTTTTGGGAACGTGGCATTCGGTATTGACGATGGAAATCATAGAAGAGGACAGTTCGCTCCATCATAGGGAGTGGGTTGATGGATCGGAGTATTCCGGGCGGGGATTTGATCGGACGATGGAGCCTGAGCTTTGCCGATATTGATTTTGTAAATTCGAAGCCGGCCCTGACGCGCCTTGGCCTCGCCGCGCAGCTGAAATTCTTCGCTTCCCTGGGGTTTTTCGCGATCGATCCCGGCTCAATCCCTACCGATGGCCTCTCGTATCTGGCCGAGCAACTCGGTGTCGAGGCTGGCGAGATAGCCGGTTATGACTTTTCCAGTCGGACAGCACGACGGCATTGTCCCACATTCCCCAAGTAAATCGCTGATTTTGCTGTCAGGATCTCAATATTTCCGATATAAATCATGGTGTTGATGGCCGTGAGGGGCGCGTTTGATGGATCACCCAGAGGGTGCGGGTTCGAAGCGGGCAGATCGGGTCGAGTTCGACCGCCGGGTGCATGTGGAGTTCCGAGGTGCGCAGCTCAGTTCCGACGGCGGCCTGCTGGTGATGCGCGAGCTGGATGACGCGCTCGGGCTGTCCGATCTGGCGGCAAAAGCATTGCGCGACACCCGGCGCGGCAAGAACACGGTCCACCGGCTTGACGGGTTGTTCCGGCAATCGGTGTTCGGGCGACTGGCCGGATACGAGGATGTGAACGACGCCGACCGCCTGGCCCTCGATCCGGTGATGCGCCAGGTCGTGGGTGGAAGGGCTGTCGATGCGCAAGCGGCCTCGGCCTCGCAGATGGGACGGTTCGAGACCGAGACACTGGCACAGCCCGAGAACCGTGCCGCGCTGGCCGACCTGAATGGCCAATGGATCGACCGGTTCCATGACCGTAACGGGCTGAAGTACATCGTTCTGGACATGGACAGTTCGGTCAGCCCCACCCATGGCGATCAGGAGGGCGCGGCCTGGAACGGGCATTTCGACTGCACCTGCTATCACCCGAACTTTTTGTTCAACCAGTTCGGCATGCTGGAGCGCTGCGCCTTGCGCCATGGCAACGTCCACAGCGCCGATGGCTGGCGGGACGTTCTCGACCCCGTCATCGCCCGCTACGCGGAGCGCGACCTTTGCGGCCGGTTCTTCCGGGCTGACGCCGCCTACGCGATCCCCGCGATCTATGAGCGGCTGGAAGAAGCCCGATTCTTCTACGCCATCCGGCTGCCTGCGAACAACGTCCTGCGCGAGAAGATCGCGCATCGGCTGACGCGCCCTGTCGGGCGACCTTCGCTGACCAAGGTCAAGCGCTTCTACGAAGACTTCGAGTATCAGGCGGCATCCTGGGACAAGGAACGCCGGGTGATCGCCAAGATCGAATGGCATCCGGGCGAACTGTTCCCGCGTGTCGGCTTCATCGTCACCAACCTGCCGATGGAGCCCGACTGGGTGGTGCGGTTCTATAACCAGCGCGGCACCGCCGAGCAGCACATCAAGGAAGGTAAATATGCCTTCCACTGGACGCGGCTGTCATGCCGGAAGTTCCGCGACAATGAGGTGCGACTGCAACTGCATGCGCTGGCCTACAACCTGGCCATCTTCTTGCGCTGCATCGAGTTGCCCGAGACGATGGCCGACTGGTCGTTGACCAGCCTGCAACTGAAGCTGATCAAGATCGGGGCACGTGTCGTCCGCCATGCCCGCGCCATCACCTTCCAGCTGGCCGAGGTGGCCGTCACCGGTCCGATGGTCCGCGCCATCCTCGCCGCCATCCGCCGATTGCGAGCGCCTCCGCTATGCGCATGACCGCCATCCACGCCCAAACTGAACGAAAACGGCAGGATGGGTCTGTCCGCTGCGCTGAAAAACACCGCCACCAGGGCACAACACGGCGGCTTCGCGGGCCGATCTGCCCTGTCTCAGCGCCTTGCGCGCCCGACGACGCCGCTCGGGACGGAAAATGATTGTCCTGCGGTCGGATTCAGGCGAAGCTCACGTCAGACGGCATGCCACTTGGGGAATGTATGGTCATAAGATTTGCGGCGGTCCGCCTCGCAGAGGAGCGCCATACCGACTCAAGGGTTTTGATGCTGAGCGCGACCCAACGCAGCGCAGTCTAACGCTTTCACGCGACAGGCTTGCCTCGACGCCAATGCAACCGGCAATGCGCCCAATCGAACAACCGGCAAACCCTTGATAGTTAGTGATACAGTCTTGACATACGGTCCACAGCAATGCGACCGATCACAGGGTCGAAACGAGCACCGAATGGCAAACTACGACGACGCTCTGAAAGTAATGGACGCGGTCGCAAAGTACCGTGAGGACGAGAGCTTGCCTAACGACCCGCACGAAATCGACCGCCTGTGCGAACGCTTGTTCTCGAACGATGGATTTGACGAAATCGCCATCGCATGGAAGCGTATTTCGAAATACGAGCGTGAGGTACACGGAGGCGATTGGCCAAAGGCCGATTGATGAGAATTGCCGTCATGCTACTATTGCCGCATGGCGAAACGGATTGAGCTCTACCAGGAAGCTGCCAAGCGGATGGCGATCAGCCCTGACGCGTGCATGGAGCAAATTCGGCGCTGCAGCATCAGTTCCAAGTTCGGATATGAGGGCACTGACCCAGCTTCGCTTGCCGCGATCGTGGGAATGGACGCAGACTGGGGTGCCGCCGCATTTGCGGAACTGCGGAGCACCGGTTTCATTAAGACGGACTGGGCCCGTTTCAAATGGTACCAGCCCAGCGGCAAGCAACTCGATGATAAGATAGCCGAACTAGCGGCAATCGAAGCCGCGGCAATCATCAGGCTGTCGTCCATGGACTGCGCGCCGGCACTACCTGTTATCCGCGCCTTGGCTGAGAACTTCCTCGAAGAAGCGGATGGCGGGGACACGATTGGGACGAGCCTTGCTCATAACAGGATGATGCTGGCGATCGTCAGCGCCACCGGCGAGCTTCGCCTCATGGAAGATTACGTCAAACACGCCAGTTTGGCGGTCGCCTATGCAGTTGCGGCTCGACTTGAGGCTGCCGACCTCGAGGGCATGAAACGTTCAGCTAATGTCATTGTGGACCTCATCGGGACGCCCGAACCGCGGGACTGTGCAGCCGAAGCTGTCGCCATGCGGCTCCACCCGAGAGAGCCCGTGATCGCGTAGGAGGCCTCACTCAGCAAAGCGGCAGGGCTACCTGACCGACCTCTTCCAAAGGCTCTATAATCGGCGTGAATGTGCGGGAGCTGCCCGCATAGGTTGGATACCCGGCTATGTTGTCCTCGATCGTCTGAAACCCATCCTGGCGGTCGTTGACCGGATAGATGCCCTCGCCCATCTTTTCGATGAGCGTCTGGAGCGAAGGGGCGATGCCATCGAAGAAGATCCGGCTAGCTGCGCGAACGCCCGCAAGGTCGCCTGACCTGGCAGATCCAAGATTGTGCGGAGATCCTGATCCATCTTGGATATCACCGCATGAAGCGGGTGGATCGCGCGCAATTGACGGAATGGATTGCTGGCGAGCTGTGCCCGGGCGGCCAGTCGATCAATGCCATGCTTGAGCATGTTTTCCTGTGGTGCCGGGACCGGCGTATTTATGGGCCGTCGCGCAAGGAGCTTGAACGTGTCGTTCGCTCACAACGGCAAGATTATCTGGACACCTGGCTGATCGGAACCAGTGATCGGCTTTCGTCAGATGCGGTGGCGTTATTGGAAGCCTCGCTTGCCGATCCGGACAGCTCGACCGGATTCAACAGGATGAAGGGTGACGCCGGACAGGCAACGCTCGACAACATTCTCGACGTGACCGAGAAACTCGCCTTTATCCAGAGACTTGATCTTCCCCATGATCTCCTGACGGCTACGGGCAAGCCATGGGTCGATCAGATTGTTCGCCGCGTTGCCGGTGAAAAGGCCTCGGAGATGCGCCGGCATGCGCCGGCGCGACAGCTCGGCCTTTATGCGATTTATCTAATGTCGCGGGAGGCGCAACTCACTGACGCGATGATCGACCTGCTGATCGAAACCGTTCACAAGATCGGAACGCGCTCGAAACGCAAGGTGGTGGGCGATATCGCGAAAGACATCGAGCGGGTCTATGGAAAGGAGCGCCTGCTGGTCGAGATCGCCAGCGCCTCGATCAATGAACCATCGGGGCGCATCTGCGATGTCATTTTCCCGATCGCCGGTAAGGCCAAGCTGGCGGCGATCGTCAAGGAGAGCCATGCGAAGGGCGCTCTGGACCGGCGCATCTACAAGGTGATGCGTGGTTCCTGGGCCAATCATTACCGGCGCATGCTGCCAAGCCTGCTTTCCGTACTTGAGTTCCGGTCGAACAACGCGGTGTGGCGGCCGGTCCTGGCGGCCCTCGACTGGATCAGGAGCAAGGTGGATGGCGGATGCCGCTTCGTGCCATTGCAGGATGTTCCGATCGATGAGGTGATTCCAGCGCGATGGCGCAGTTCCGTCATTGATGACGATGGGCGGGTAAACCGGATCAGCTATGAGCTTTGCGTCCTGACGCAACTGCGCGACCGCATCCGCTCCAAAGAAATCTGGGTGGTCGGGGCGGATCGCTATCGCAATCCCGATGACGATCTTCCCAAGGACTTCGAGATCAGGCGAGATGCGTACTATTCCGGCCTCAGCCTGACGCCAGATGCGCAGGCGTTTTGCGCCTCGATCCGGGAGGAGCTTGAACGGGAACTGTTGCTCCTCAATGCCAATATTCCACAAAACGACAAGGTCCGGCTCCTGTGGCGCGGCGACAACCGGATATCGATTACACCGTTCAAGCCCTTGCCCGAACCGAAGGGTCTCGCTTCGATCAAAAGCGAGATCGGTCAGCGCTGGCCGATGACCGGACTGCTGGACGTGTTGAAAGAGGCTGCTCTGGACACGGGATTGATGGATGCTTTCGAAACGTCGGCCTCGCGGGTTACCCTGTCGAAAGCAGCCTTGGCTCAGCGTCTTTTGCTGTGTCTCTATGGCTTGGGCACGAACGCCGGGCTCAAGCGGGTCGCTGGCGCAACACCCGATGTCAGTTACGAGGAATTGCTGCATGTCCATCGCCGTTTCATCCACGCGCCAGCGCTGAGGGAGGCGTGCGCGCGGGTAGCAAACGCGACACTGGCAATCCGCAATGCCGCAGTATGGGGAGATGCGGGCACGGCATGCGCGTCCGATTCAACGAAGTTCGGCGCGTGGGACCGCAACCTGATGACGGAATGGCACGCCCGCTATGGCGGCCGTGGCGTCATGATCTACTGGCATGTGGAGAAGCGCGCGACCTGCGTTTATTCCCAGCTCAAGCGGTGCTCTTCCTCGGAGGTCGCCTCCATGATCGAAGGCGTGCTACGCCATTGCACCGACATGGAAATCCAGCGCCAGTACGTCGATAGCCACGGCCAGAGCGCAGTCGGCTTTGCGTTCTGCCGACTCCTTGGATTTGAGCTTGCCCCGCGGCTGAAAGCAGTGGCACGCCAGAAACTGGCCCTTCCCCAAGCCGGCATGCGCACGCGGCTTTCCAATTTACTGCCGATCCTCTCCAGCCCGATCGACTGGGACGAGATCGAGCAACAATATGACGAAATGGTCAAATATGCCGCTGCCATGCAATCGCGCACCGCCGATCCGGAAGCGATCCTGCTCCGGTTTGCCAGAGCCGAAGTGATGCACCCGACCTACAAGGCGCTGAGTGAACTCGGCCGCGCGGTCAAAACAATCTTCCTATGCCGGTATTTGCGTCAGGAGGCATTCCGCCGCGAGATCCACGAAGGGCTGAATGTGGTTGAGAACTGGAACGGCGCTAATGGTTTCGTGTTCTTCGGCAAGGGCGGCGAGATCGCCACCAACCGCATCCATGAGCAGGAAATCTCCGTTCTGGCGCTACACCTCCTGCAAGCGTCGCTGGTGTATGTGAACACCCGCATGCTTCAGACCGTACTGGTTGAGCCGAAGTGGGCGGGGCGGATGACGCCGGAAGATTATCGTGGTCTCACGCCGTTGATCTACAGTCATGTGAACCCTTATGGCCGCTTCGACCTCGACCTGAACGACCGGATTGATTTTGGACGGCTTGCAGCGTGAGGCGGCTGATCGGCCTATAACATTTGGGTACACCCCAGAGTGATAGGGCCGAGTGACACCATTCGTCTGTCACAAAAGGGTGGGTTTGCGCTCAATGTGACGATACACTGCAAGAGCCACCCTAATGTGACGGATTTTGCACTTGGCTCGTATCGGATATGCCCGCGTCAGCACCACGGACCAGGATCTGGATATCCAGATTGGCCGCCTCAAGAATGCAGGTTGCGAAATTATCCGTTCCGAGACCGGATCGGGGGCCTCGCGGAGCGGGCGCACGGAACTGGAAACGATCATGCAGTTTATGCACACCGGCGACGAGCTGGTCGTGCTGCGGCTCGACCGGCTCGGCCGCTCCACGCGCGATGTCCTGAACCTGGTGCATGAGCTTGATGAAAAGGGAGCTTCGCTGCGCATCCTTGAGCCAGAGGTGACGACGGCGGGCGACATGGGGCGAATGGTCATCACCATACTCGGCATGGTCGCCGATATGGAGCTGAAGTTCATCAAGGATCGTCAGCGCGCCGGGATCGAAGCGGCGCGCGCCGAAGGCGTTTACAAAGGCCGGAAGAAGAACGTCGATGACGATGAAATCCGCCGTCGCCTTGCCGCCGGCGCCAGCAAGGCCCGCGTTGCCCGCGACCTGAAGGTCTCACGAATGACCGTCTATCGGGCGCTCGACATTATTCCGTCACAGACCAAACTGCCGGAAAAGCCGCCCACTGCCAGCATCGCCCTGCATCTGATTATCGAGAACTTCAACAAGCGTGGAAGAGGTAGAAAACCCGCTCGGGAGCGGATTGAGGCGATGCTGGAACGCGACTACGCCATGGTAAAAAACGGCAATTGTGATTACAAACTGACCGTCGCCTATGACCCCGATCCGGATGGCATTTCCCTTGATGAGGAAATCCAAAGCCTCCTCTCCGAGATGTTCAACATCGCAGAGAGCTACAATTGCTCCATGGAAGCCGATATCTACGAGGTCGGTGGTCAGCAACGGTCCTGGTAGAATCAATCAAGCGTTCAGTGTTCGTTCTTCAACCTGGCCAAAATCGCAGCTTCGGGCCGACTGGGCCTACAAGCGCCAGAACAGGCTGGATTTTGCGCTGGCCGAACTCGGCCGCATCGAGCGGACGCTATTTGCGCTCGACTGGCTTGAACAGCCCGACTTGCGTCGCGCCTGCCAGGCCGGCCTCAATAAAGGCGAAGCACGTCATACCCTTGCCGCCGCGATCTACACCAACCGACAGGGGCGGTTCACCGATCGCTCGATCGAGAATCAGGAATATCGGGCATCGGGCCTCAATCTGCTGATCGCGGCGATTTCTTACTGGAACACCGTCTATATGGACAGGGCCGCCCAGCATCTCCAATCATCCGGCGGCACCTTCGATGATGCGCTGCTTGCCCATCTCTCGCCGATGGGCTGGGTGCATATCAGTTTGACCGGCGACTATCTGTGGCAAAGGGCAAACCGGCTCTCCCCTGGCGAGTTCCGCACCCTCAACGATCCCATGGCCCGCCTCAAACTCGTGGCATAGCCAGTGTTCTCATTATGTCCGCCAAATCGTTGTCTGGCGCACAAACCTTGAGGTGACGCCGATCCTCGCTGATATTGGGTTGCTGAGTGCCCTCCACCAAGGACCCCTTCTGGTTTTTCCAGATCTCTGGCTTCACGAGATCATCCTCTAACGCCCGATATCGAATGACTTCCGGCAGCGTCAACTGGCCGTTTAAGCGGTTGGGTATCTGCAGATACAAAAACCATTCATACTTGGATTTGTCTATACTGCCATCGGGTTTCGACAGCAATGGCCGTGTGGCTTTCGGTAGTAAACGCTGATCAATGCTGACATCGCCGAGCCTATTACCGGCGACCAAATCCAACCGAGCTTGGGCCAGGGCCCCGGCTAACCGCCGCGTTTTGTCGGTACCGTCAAAACGCAGACAGCAAAAGAGCGAACGCAACAGTCCGGCTCGCAATGTGGACTCCGTATCCAGGTGCTGCCAAAATGCCTCCTCCGCCGACTGTTTCTGATTACTCAGGTATCGGCAGACTGAGTTCAGGTCGCTGACATTGAGAAACTGGAACGCCCGTTGCTGTACAGCTTGAAACGACGTATCAGGATCGATGCTGTCATCAACGAACAGGTGTAAGATATCAGCAGCTTTGCTCACATTGCGAGCTGCCTTTTGCCAATCCCGATAGACCCGTTCTTGGGCCATTTGATGCGCACGTTGTTTCACTTGCCGGAGGTGATGTATGAACCCTTCCGCAATACGTTCCAGGCCCTGCTGGTGCCGCGACTGCAGATAGCACAGCAAGTACAGGCGCTGGTTAGCAAGCGATTGACGTTTAAGTTTGGCTCCGTAGTAGTCAACCCGTTCGGCATAGTGTTGCTGGTTTTTCTGAGAGAGAGAAAGTGACTCGAGTACAGTCGTCACATCCGTCATCCACGGCTGAATATGGTGATACACGGCTATTTCTTTTTGCAACTCGGTGCCGGTAAAATTGCGGGCGCTCTGGCGTAGTTGCTGGAATGTAAACTGGCCTTCACCGGAAACCAGTGTGAGCAACATAGTTGATAGACCTTGGCTGCAAGCGGCGTCGATCTGGTCATGCAATCGTTTCTGGTGCTGGCCAATAACCTGACTGACGATCTTCTGCAGCGTACTATAGGCGGGAATTGCGATTTTCTGGCGAGCCAAATATTCGATTGCAGCGTCAAAGACTGCTCGGGGCTCCACCCAGCTTTCAGCACAGGTACACAAGTGCTCGACAAGCTGTGGCTGATGTCTTTTATCGTTCCAGTTGCTGACGCCGACGATCGATAGAACACGCGCATAGATACGGGATTTTTGGTCAGGTTTCAGGCTAAAACGCCTGAAGGTAAGGTCCCTATAGTGAAATCGGGCTATGAATACCAAGTCGTCCTGCATTGATTTGTACCTTGGGTTAAGCAGGACCGGTTTGCATTTGAAGTAGCCCAGCAAAGCAATCGCCACACAACGATATTTGCGTTGCCTTATTCTCGATATCTCCGCTAGTTCTTTGTCATTCAGCATAAAGTAGAATCGCTGGTATGACTCATTGAAGGATGGGACGCCATATAGATCCTCGACCTCGGCAGCAGTGAGGATTGATAGCCGCTTGTTTCTGCTCATTCTTTGACCTAAAGGTCGAAGAAGATACCGAATTTCTCAGCGCATTAGAAACTAATAGCCCCCTGCAGCCCACGGATGGCGGGGCCTCCGGCGGTTTTTGCAATATTTGGAGGCAAAATCCCTAGGACCCCAATAGCGCATCGAGGATCTCGATAAGACGACAGAACACCTCACCTGCCTGCATAGACATCACGGTACTGTCGGGGGCCGCAGTGACCCACTCCGCAATCTGCGCCGCTGATCGATCCAGCTCGGTCGCCAAATCGGAGATCAACGAAATCGGCAGGCCCGCCAGCACGGCGACGTGCAGGTAGTAGTGGCCTTTCGACAAACCCAGTTTTTCGCGGAGTCTTCCCATAACTGCCTCCAGGATAATTGGCCATTTGATAATGTCATCTTGGCCCCGAGTTTGTGCATGATGGTTTCGAACCATCCGCACCGTAGTTTCGAGAGAGACCGAATGAACATTACTTGAAGGCTACTCGGCAGTGCGAGAGGGCTTTGGCAGTGACGCTTTGATCGGTGTTATTATTGAAACCTGCCCAAGAGCTTCCTCTCCCGGGTACGTGTACCGGTGATGAAACTTGGTTTGAGGCGGTCTCGTTGAGGCCGCCTTTGTCGCTTCTGGGAGAGCCCCCAGTGCTAAGCAGCCATATGCGTCGAAGCGCAAAGCATCGACCGAAACTGTTCGGGGCCCTCTACGTCGGCATTTTCTCCAATCCCATGATCTCGTGCTGACCACCGACTGCGAGAATTATCTGCAATTATCTCGACATAGATAATTGATCAATTATTAACCGCCCGTCACAAAAAAGTTGTGAGTCGTGCCGACGCTCTCTTGCGAGTTCAACCAAACGGCTGATCCATCCTTTTTCTGGATGGCTGGAAGCGACCTTTACTTGAGCAGCGCTTCTTTGAGCTATTCCTTTGGATACAGCAAGTTACAGGGCAAATGTCCTAATTTTTGCCTTATCTCGGAATGCCCCTGACCCGGTTGCGTTCTGAAAAACCCCATAGGAAACATGCGGATAGGAGAGAAGTGAGTGAATTTTCCCTTTATCTCGGCATGACCCCAATTGCGCCCGCGTGACGCCAAAGACGGCCTGTGAAGGCGCCGCACCGACGAAAATCAGCAGATCAGCCCCCGAAACCGAGGCTCATACTTCCCTCTTGAGCCTTCAAGCCGCCATCATGCCGAAATCAGACGGTTCTTCGAGGTGTCCAGTTTTGGGGTAGGGCCTCACCTTTGGGCCGCTGGCGCGCTGAAATCCACCAGCACCGGCATTTCGGGTATGTCTCCGCGCAGCTTCGCCCGCCGCACAATGCTATGCTGGTCGATCAGGTTTTGCGCGTCGCGACGGCCGCTCATGGTCTTGGGAAGCCACATCATCGAAACCCGCTCGACCTTGCGGCCCTTCTTGATCGGGGTGAACTCGACCCAGAAGGGGCAGAGCTTGTTGATTTCCTCTTGAGCGACCTTGAGGCAGTATTTGTTGAAATCGGCGAAGCGTTCCAACTTGCCTTCCGGCACGTTGAGCAGGCCGCGCAGCTCCGCGATAGTGAACTCCTCGCTTTGCTTGTATTCGAGGCCGATACGGCGCTCGATCATTTCATAGAGGCAGAGCGCGTATTTCGACTCGAAACAATACATCACTTGCGTCTTGAGGCGGGCATAGACCTCGCTGTTACGCAAAATCTCAATCAGTTCTTCGGGGATGCGGTAATGCAGGAACCCGTCTTTTTCGAGGCTTTCATCGCTGGGGCCGAGAAGCTGGACGCGGCGCTTAAAGCTCTTGCCGCCCTTGCGGATCGTGACGATCGCGATGGTGCCCATCAGGCGCAGCAGCGAGCTTTCTATGCGCTCATTGCCCTGGTGCGTGCCTTTGAGCGCGCTTTTCGGGATGCGGTGGATGACCGGCTCGCCGATCCGCTCCCAGGCGTTGGCGATCAGCAGGTTATAGATTCGCCGATCGGCGAGGGTGAGGGGGGACAGCTCGACAATATCGACCAGCTCGCCGGGTTTGACAATTTCTCCATAATTGGCGGGATCAAAGGGATTGCCGCGTCCCTTTTGCGCGAGGGTCAGAGCGGTGTCGCCGTCCAGGGCAACCTTTGCCTTTCCGCCATTTACAGGTGAGGTTGCATGATTCATGCGCTCACCTTAGCAATTAAAGTGAGCTAGGCAATTCTTAAAGCTCGCCGTTCGACCATAGGGAGGGGATACCCCAAAACTCACCGATGAAAATGCCCATACCCCAACACTCACCGGACTCGACCCCAACACTCACCTTTACCGACCCCAAAGCTCACCGAAGGCTACCCGAAAACTCACGCGACTCGACCCCAACACTCACTTTTCGAGGCCATTTCTCTAGGTTTTCTGCGGGTTTGAGGCACCCTGAATCTTGAATCTAAGAAGAATCTTTGAATCAGAACGCGAACGGTGAGCTTTGGGGTAGGTTCGTCTGTGGATAACTCGCCACGCTATCCCGCGCCGCTGCTGAAGAAGAAGAAAAGCGCCGCCTCTTGGGGGCTTCGCCCCCGCCGGCTCGCGGCCTTCGGCCGCCCCGGATGGCTAAAGCCATCCTCCCACCCGGCATCCCCCATGATGAGCCGGCTTCGCCGGCACGCTTTTAATTATAAAGGGAGATTAGTCGCACCGTAGCGCCCAACCTTCCAGCACCGCGCCCAGCTCCACTGTCGCAATTGGCTTTCCAGAAAAGCCAGGCGGATAGGGCAGCGATCTATTCGAGAGGGCAGGGCAGGCGGAAACGTCGCTACTGGTGCGATTTCCGGGCCGCTGGACGGCATTTCGGGCGTTCGATAGGTCGGGGAGAGTCGAACGTGCTAAGCCGCTCTATGGGCGTCCCAGGGCAGGATTTTTCTGAAAGTAGATCCTTGTCGCCTCGCCGCGCCGACCCGCGAAAAGTGAGCCGATACCCCAAAACTCACCTTTCGCGCGGCAGCGGTAGATTTTCAACGCTTTCGGACGATTTCACGGATGCCGATATATGGCGGAACGCCATCGGTTAGATATACAAATGATATTATGATGCTTGCGCTTGAAGCCGTTTAAACGGGCTGCACCGGATCGAACCGTCCCGCGAACTCGCGATCGACATAATAGGCGAGCTTGGTGGCGACGATCGGGCGCTGGCCGGCGAGGAACAGGAGCTGCAAATCGGGCCGCAGGGTGCGGACTTCATCGGGGGTCAGCAGCGGGCGGCCGACATGTTGCACGCCGAACGAGATTCCGGTTTCGTCGGCATCGAGAGCGCGGCTCATCGTCTCGAACATCACCGTTTCCTGGCCGAGCAGATCGGAGACGAGCTTGGCGCTGTCATGGTCGTTGACGCCGAATATCTGTAACGCCCCGGCATTGGAGAAGAAGGTGCCGGCGCGCTCGCGGTAGAGCGTGCGGAGCTGGTGAATATCTTGGCAAATCGGCCAGAGCTGGACGCCGTAGCCGGCCATCAGGCCCATAGCGCGTTCGACCGGATCGAGGCGGCCGAGCGCGGCAAATTCATCGAGCAGGAACAGGACGGGGCGGGCAGGGACCGCGCCGCGCGACAGATCGGTGAGGGCTTGCGCGATCATCAGGCGCAGCCAGCGGGCATAGGCGGCGATGCGATCGGGCGGCAGGACGAGGAAGATTGTCGCCGGCGACGCCTTCATGTCGGCGAACGCGAAATCCGAGCGGCCGAGAACCCGGCCCATGCGTGGGGAATCGAGGAAATGGGTATGGCGCTGCGCGGCCGACAGCACGCCGGAGGCTTCCTTGTCGGACTTGCCGAGATGGCGATTGGCGGCGCGCGCGACCAGGCCGCCGCAGCCTTGCATGTCGGAGAGCAGGGCGGCGAAGGCTTGCGGGGCGAGCGTCAGATGATCGCGCAGCGTGGCGAGGGTGCGGGTCGCGGGCGGCTCGCTGGCGACGATATGGAGGATCAGGCCGGCGATCAGCGCCTTGGCTTCGTCGTTCCAATGCGCCTCGCCCGCTTCGCCGGGAGCGTCATAGACCAGCGCGTCGGCGAGCGTCATGGCGTCGTCGGCGAGATCGAGACCGGCGGGGTCGATCCGATCCAGCGGATTGAAGGCGGCCGAGGGCAGGCCGGTGATGCCGAACGGATCGAGGATATGGACCGGACCGAACCTGGCGCGCTCGCGCGCGGTGACGATGGCGTTCTCGCCCTTGGGGTCGATGCACACGACCGGGCCGGGATAGTCGATCAGGTTGGGAATGATCGTGCCCACCCCCTTGCCGGTGCGCGTCGGCGCGATCGTCAGCAGATGGGCGGGGCCGGGATAGCGCAGCAGCTTGCGGGTTTTCATGTCGCGGCCGATCAGCAGGCCGGTATCGGCGCGGGCGAGGGCGCGCGTCTCGTTCGCCGTGGCGAAGCGGGCCGAGCCGTGCGTGTCGTCGCCGTCAAGGCCACCATAGCGCAGGATTAGCGGTTGAAAGAGGGCGCGCAGGACGATGAGGATGACGACTAGGCCCGTCAGCATCATCAATGCCTGGTAGATCAGGGAATCGCGGGGCAGGCCGAGCAGCTTTTCCGCGATGAGCGGCATCCCCAGCCCCAGCACCAGGGCGACGATCAGGAACAGGGCCGCGACGCGCAGCAGATGGCGAATGAGGGCGATCGGGCTAAGGGTCAGCGCCGTGATCGCCCATATTGGATTGCGGCGCGACAGGCGGGCGACGTTGCGGAGCGCGCGGCCGAGCTGGCGGAACCATTCCATGTCAGGCCGTTCCTTTTCCGTTGCCGGCGAGGTGTTCCGCGCAGATCGCGGCTGCGATCGCGTGGAGATGCTTCACGCGGTAGATGATCCACGCCAGTTCGTCGGGGGTGATTTCATAGGCCGGGGAATAGCGTGCCTCGACATAGGCGCGCTGGAGCTGCGCGAAGGCGCGGCGAGCGGCGCGGGTGTCGCGCGGCCAGGCTTCGATCAGCCGGGGGTCTAGGTTTTCGGCGAGCGAGCGCAGGACGGTCAGGCGGTGCGACTTGGGGCTGTAGAGCGTCAGGACGAGCAGGAGGCCATGATAGGCGCGCTCGACGGCCTGGTGGAGCATGAAGGCGGCATGGTTGGTCTTGCCGTCGCGGATCGCATATTCGGCGAGCGTCAGGCAGTAAGCGGCATCGGGGAGCCACTTGTCATAGTGCGCCATGGCTTCGGCGTGGCGTTCCTCCGCGTAGAGCTGGCGGGGCGCAGCGAGGCGCTGTCCCGGCGCTTCGTAGAGGGCGATGCCGTCGCGGGCTATGTCGGCGAAGAAGGGACGGCCGCGCGCGAGCTGGTCGTTCACGTCCATCAGCGAATGAACGATGAAATTGACGGGGGTGGCGAGGTGCCTGGTGACGGTCAGCTCGCGCACCAGATGATCGTCAGCGGCCGCCCACCATGTTTGCAGATCGGTGAAGGTGTCGGAGTTGACGACGATGAGCAGGTCATAGTCGGAAATATAGCCGCTGGCGCGATCCTCGACCCAATCGCCGCGCGCATAGGAGCCGAACAGGATCAGCTTGAGGATGCGGCCGCCCTTGCGCTTGTCGGAGAGCTTGGTTTTGACAGCATCCTCAAATTCATCGAACAGGACGCGGGCGACCCGTTCCAGCTCGCGGCGCTTGACGGCGGGAAGATGATCGAGGCCGTCGCGCATCATGTCGGACCCGCCCCGGCGTTCGCCTCCGCGTCAAACGCTCGCTTGCCGCGCCGCTTCCAGAGCGCCAGCATATTGCTGGCGTCGTCACCCTGGACACGCGCGGCGAGGTCGAGCATCGCACCGTAAAGGGTGGCGCGGTCGTCGTCGGTCAGATCGACAAGGCCGGCTTTCTGGACGAGGCCGCCCAGCTCTATGAGATGGCGGGTGCGTTCGCGGCGGGCCACGACCCATCCCCTCGTATCGGTGCGGCGCTGCGCGGCTTCAACGCGGCGTCTCGCCTGCGCCAGTCTCGTGTCCGCCTTGAGTGTTGCCGCCAGCGCGTCGGGAAGCCTTGCGCCCGCGTCCCTGAAAGAAGGCCGCGCCCTTCACGCGCCACGCCTCCCTTTCGTCCGCGTTGGCGCTTTCGGTAGCAGCGAGTAGCGCGCCCGCCAGCGTGTCGGGGTCGAGTGCGTCGGCCCCGGTGGACGTGACTAGCTCGCCGAGCTGCTGAACCTTCTTCGCCTTGAGCGCGCGCGCCTTGTCGTTCAGCGCCCGCAGCTCCGCGTCATAGTCGCGCACCTTCCGCATATCCTCTCCCTCGCGCCCAGGATCAGGGACGCAGCGTAGCACGATCGCGCGCGCGAGGAACGCCCCCGGCAGAAAAAATGCGGCGAAGTCAATCACGCGAACGTCAGAGAGTGTGAGTGCGCGCTTATACGTCGTTGCCGACGTGCGCTAAGAAAGGCAATATAGCGGCCGTCATGGCGATCTACCATTTCTCGGCCAAGGTCATCAGTCGCGCCAACGGATCGAGCGCCGTTGCCAGCGCGGCCTATCGCGCGGCGGAACGGCTGCACGATGACCGACTCGGGCGCGACCATGATTTCTCGAACAAGGCCGGAGTCGTCCATTCGGAAATCATGCTGCCCGAAGGTGCGCCGGAGCGTTTAAACGATCGCGCGACCTTGTGGAACGAGGTCGAGGCGGGAGAGAAACGCAAGGACGCCCAGCTTGCCCGCGAGATCGAGTTTTCGATTCCGCGCGAGTTGAACCAGGCGCAGGGTGTCGCGCTCGCCTGCGAGTTTGTCGAAAAGCAGTTCGTCGAACGCGGCATGGTCGCAGACATGAACGTGCATTGGGACAGGGGGAAGGACGGCCAGCCCAAACCGCACGCGCATGTCATGTTGTCGATGCGCGAGGTTGGCCCCGAGGGCTTCGGCCAGAAGGTGCGCGAGTGGAACTCGACGCAGCTTTTGCAGGAGTGGCGCGAGGCGTGGGCGGACCATGTGAATGAGCGCCTAGCCGAGCTGGATATTGATGCTCGCATAGATCACCGGACCCTGGCGGCGCAGGGCATCGACCTTGAGCCGCAGCACAAGATCGGGCCGGCGGCGTCGCGTATGCCCGAACAGGGGCTTGAGGCCGAACGGGTCGAGGACCATGCCCGGATCGCGCGCGAGAATGGCGAGAAGATCATCGCCAGTCCCGAAATCGCGCTCGACGCCATCACCCGGCAGCAGGCGACGTTCACGCGCCGCGACCTGGCGCAGTTCGCGTTCCGGCACAGCGACGGCAAGGATCAGTTCGACCAGGTGATGAGCGCGGTGCGATCCTCGCCCGAGCTGGTGGCGCTGGGGCGGGACGGGAAGGGCGAGGATCGGTTCACGTCGCGCGACATGATCGCGGCCGAGCAGCGGTTGGAACGCGCCGCCGAAGGGCTGGCGATCGACCGGGGGCATGGCGTCGCCGATGCCCATGTGACCCGCGCGCTGGCGTCGGCCGAGGGCAGGGGGCTGGACCTGTCGGCCGAGCAGCGCGGGGCGTTGGCGCATATCACCGGCGACAAGGGCCTGGCGTCGGTCGTCGGCTATGCCGGCAGCGGCAAGTCGGCGATGCTGGGGGTGGCGCGCGAGGCGTGGGAGGCACAGGGCTACACGGTGCGGGGCGCGGCGCTGTCGGGCATCGCGGCCGAGAATCTGGAAGGCGGGTCCGCCATCGCGTCGCGGACGATCGCCAGCCTTGAATATCAATGGGAGCAGGGCCGCGAGCTGCTAGGCCCCCGCGACGTGCTGGTGATCGACGAGGCCGGCATGATCGGCACGCGCCAGATGGAGCGCGTGCTGTCCCATGCCGAGCAGGCCGGGGCGAAGGTCGTTCTTGTCGGCGACCCCGAGCAGTTGCAGGCGATCGAGGCCGGCGCGGCGTTCCGGGCCGTGACCGAGCGCCACGGTTGGGCCGAGATCACCGAGATACGCCGGCAGCGCGAGGACTGGCAGCGCGACGCGACCAGGGCGCTGGCGACGGGCAGGGCGGGCGAGGCGATCCATGCCTATGAGGCGCATGGAATGGTGCAGGCGGCCGAGACGCGCAGCCAAGCCCGCGCCGACCTTGTGGACCGCTGGGATGCCGAGCGCATCGCCGCGCCGGATCAGTCGCGGATCATCCTCACCCATACCAATGCCGAGGTGCGCGATTTGAACCTAGCCGCGCGCGATCGGCTGCGCGACGGTGGCGAGCTGGGGCCGGACGTGCGCGTGTCGGCCGAGCGGGGCGCGCGGGCGTTCGCGAACGGCGACCGCATCATGTTCCTGAAAAACGAGCGCGGGCTAGGGGTGAAGAACGGCACGCTGGGGAAGGTCGAGCAGGTCAGCCCCGAGCGCATGGCCGTTCGCCTTGATGACGGCCGCAGCGTCGCGTTCGACCTGAAAGATTATGCCCATGTCGATCACGGCTATGCCGCCACCATCCATAAATCGCAGGGCGTGACGGTCGATCGGGCGCATGTGCTGGCGACCCCCGGCATGGACCGTCATTCCGCCTATGTGGCGCTGTCGCGGCACCGCGACGGGGTGCAGCTCCATTATGGCCGCGACGACTTCGCCGATTATCGCCGGCTTGTCCGCACGCTGTCGCGCGAGCGGGCGAAGGATATGGCGTCGGATTATGGCCGTGCCCCTGATAGTCGTGATCGCGACGCCGAAGCGCGGGCCTTCGCCGATCGGCGGGGCCTCTCGGGCGAGATCCGCTTGCCGGATGCGCCCCGCGAGGCAGGGCGAGATCCGCGCGCGGAGATCTCGCCAACAGAGCGAGGATCTTCCGCAGCGCCCGAACGGGGCATGTTCGCGGGTTTCACGCCGCGCCCGATCGAGCGCACGCCCGCGGCCGAACAGACGCCGCGGCGCGGCATGTTCGACGGCTTGAAGCTGTCGGCCGAGCCGGCGAAGCCTGCCCCGGCGCGTGCCGATCGCGGCGAGGACCGCGCTTTCACGCGCGCGGTCGAGCGCGCCTCGCGTTCGGCCGAGGCGGTGTTGCAGGCGCGCGCATCAGGCGGGCCGGTGCTGGAACATCAGAAAGTCGCGCTCGAACGCGCGACGGAGGCGCTGGACCAGATCAGGCCCGGAGCCTCGCGCGATATGGCGTCGGCGTTCCAGCGCGACCCCGCCTTGCTGCGCGAGGCGGCGGCGGGGCGCAGCGGCCCGATGGTCGAGGCGATGCGGCATGAGGCCCGCGTGCGCGCCGATCCTGCCCTGCGCGCCGATCGCTTCGTGGAACGCTGGCAGGCGCTTCGCCAGGACCGCGACCGGCTTTATCGCGCCGGCGACATGACGGGGCGCGAGAAGGCGGGCAAGGAAATGGCGGGCATGGCGAAAAGCCTTGAGCGCGATCCCCAGGTGGAATCGATCCTGCGCGGCCGTGTCCGCGAGCTGGGGCTTGAGATCGGCATGAACCGCAGCCGCGACATGGGGCGGGGCGATTTGGGCCGCCAGTTGACGCAGGATTTGGGGATAGGCCGTGATCGTGGATTGAGCCGGTAAGGAGAAAAGAACGATGGATGAGGATAGCCAGGAGCGCGACGACCCGGCGCTGGCGTTCGAGCGGTTGCGCGGCGAGGTGTCGTTGTTGCGCCATGCGGTCGAGGCGCTGACCACGGCGCGCGAGTCCATCGACATTCCCGATTACGAGCCGACGCTAGAGCGCACCGAAAAGGTGCTGGGTATCCTGGTGCAGCAGATCGACGGCGTGCGGAAAAGCCCCGCCATGACGCTCACCCCGGAGAATATGGGGGGCCGTTTAAACGCTTCCGTTGCCGAGGCGACCCGCGAATTGCAGCATCAGGTCCAATCCACGAAATCGGCCTTGTCGTCCGCGACCTTCGACTTGCAAAAAATGGTCGCGTCTGCGCGGCGCGGCGATGTGCAAAATCGCTGGCTCGCTATCGCCGGGGGCGGTGGCCTGGTGCTGGGGCTGTTGCTCTATGCGCTGCTCGCCGGCCCGATCGCCCGGATGATGCCGGCGAGCTGGCTTTGGCCCGAGAGCATGGCGACGCGGGCGCTTGGCGAAAAGTCGGCATGGGATGCGGGGCAACGGTTGATGCAGACGGCCGCGCCGGAGAGCTGGGGCTTGATCGTCGCGGCCGCCCCGCTCGCCGATGGCAACCGCGAAGCGGTGCAGGCGTGCCGCGAGCAGGCCGAGAAGGCGAAGAAGCCGGTGCGCTGCACGATCGAAGTGAGGCCCGCGACCGCGCAATAGGTGGAGTTTTCAAGCCTGTCGCCGCCGCACCTGCCCCCGTCATGCGGGATTCACGCCCCGTTCCGCAATGGCTCACCTTGCTCTCCGGGGGCGGGAGCCATAGCCATGCAAGAACATGTCCACGGCCTCGGCCGCTTCTCTGGCGATCGCGTCGGCCGAGCTGTCCAGTTCCAGCCCGCACACCCGCCGCACCAGCAACCGGCACATGCATATCTCCAGAAGCTGTTCCGCCGCCCGCAAACTGGACGGCGCGCGCGAGCGGGGCAAGAGTCGGCCTGCGCGGAGCTGTCCTTCCAGAAGCTCGGACAGCATCAGATGATGCGCCAGTAGCACCCGCCGATAATAAGCGCGGCCCAACTCTGGAAAGCGTTGGCCCTCCGCGACGATGAGGCGGAAAATCGTCTCGGCCACCGGCGTCAGCATGGCCGACATGAACGCCGTGCAATAGTCGATCAGCCGTTGCCGCGCGTCGCCCTGCGAAGGGGCGACGCTGCGCGGCTCGATTTCGTCCAGCCAGGCGGAGAGGGCGGCCGCGAACAAATCCTCCTTTGATTGGAAATAGGCCCAAAGCGTGGCTTTGGACCCGCCAATCTCGGCCGCGATGGCGGACATGGAAGCACCGCCGAACCCATGTTCAGCAAAGTGCCGCTGCGCGATCGTCACGATCGCGCAGCGGCGCTCTTCGCGTTTGATCCCGCGCCGGGGTGCCTCGCCATCAAGATTGCGCGGCACGGAACCGCCTCAATGGCTGACTTGTTGGAGCGGTCCTTTGGGTCGTTTCGCGAGCCAGATTACCCCTGCGAACACCAGAATAAGGATCGTCGCCATCGCATAGAAATCGTTGGTGGCGAGCATCACGGCCTGCATGTCCACCATTCGGGAGAAGGCGGCGAGGCCGGAACCGGGCTGCAATCCGGGCAGAGACGCAGGAGCCATTGTCGGGTCAATGATCGCGACCAGCTCGGCGCGATTTCCTTTCGTCGCATTCTCCCAATAGGTCGAAGTCAGCGACGAGCCCACCGCCATCGCCATGATGCGGATGAAGTTTTGCAACCCCGAACCGTTGGCGATCTTTTCGGGGGGAAGCTCCGACACGCCCAGCGACGTGAGCGTGACCAGACAGGCCGGCACACCAGCGCCAAGCACGAACATGGGGATCGCGACCGACATGAAATCAGCCTGCGCGTTCAGCAGCGCGCGCATGAAGAAGGAGATGGCGAGAACCACCATACCATAGGTGACGATCAGGCGCGGGTCGATCTTGCCCATGAGCCGCCCGACGATCGGGGCCGTCACGACCGCCAAAATCCCCATGGGCGCGGTCGCAAAGCCCGCCCAGGTCGCGGTGTAGCCCATCATCTGTTGCAGCCAGAGCGGGGTCAGCACGATATTTCCGAAGAACAGCCCGAACATTAGCCCCAGCGATAGCGTGGAGATGAGCCAGGTCCGGTTTTTGAACACCGAAAGGTCGATCACCGGATCATCGTCGGTCAGCTCCCACAGGATCAGCGCGCCGAGCGCGATCGCCGCGACGATCGCCATCCAGACGATGAAGGAGGATGAGAACCAGTCCAGTTCGCGCCCCTTGTCGATCATGGTCTGGAACGCGCTCACGAACACGACGAGGAGAAGGAGGCCCACTATGTCGATCCGGCTGCGCGAGATCGGCGTTTCGCGGTTGTGCAGCAGCCACCAGGCGACGCCGCTAACGGCAAGCCCGAAGAAGATGTTGATGTAGAAAATCCAGCCCCAATGATAATTGTCGGAGATGTAGCCTCCGAGGATAGGGCCGAAGATCGGGGCCACCACGGTCGTCATGCCCCATATCGCCAAAGCGATGTTGCTCTTGTCCTTGGGAAAGACCGAAATCAGCAGGGTGGCCGTTAGCGGGATGATCGGGCCACCCGCGAAACCTTGCAGGATGCGGGACAGCACCAGGAAGCCGAGCGAGCCGGACAGCCCGCAAAGGATCGAGCAAATCACGAAGGCGATGACGCAGGCCGTGAACAGCCGCACTTCCCCGAACCGGCGCGAGAGCCAGCCCGTCAGGGGAACGGTGATGGCTTCGGCGACCGCATAGGCCGTGATGATCCACGTCCCCTCTGTCGTTGAGACACCAAGATCGCCCGAAATCGTCGGCATCGCCACATTGGCGATCGTCGTATCGAGCACCACCACGAAATTGCCGAACGACAGCGCGGCCGCCGCCATGGCGAGTTTCGCGCCTGTCAGCGGCGGATAACCCTCAGCACTATGTGCGGACATTTCAGCGTGCCCCGGAAAGATCGACCGTTGCGTGCATCGACAAGCCGACGCGCAGCGGATGCTCTTTCAGTTCCTTCGGATCGAGCCGGATGCGAACGGGAAGGCGCTGGACGACCTTGATCCAGTTGCCGGTCGCGTTCTGCGCGGGGATCGCGGCAAAGGCCGAGCCGGAACCGCCTGCGAACCCTTCCACGCGGCCATGATACACCACGTCCGAGCCGTAGAGGTCCGAGGTGAGATGCACCGGCTGACCGGGCTTGACGCCGCGAAGCTGGCCTTCCTTGAAGTTGGCATCGACATACATATCCTGCACGGGAACAACGACCATCACCGGCACGCCTGGCTGCACCCGCTGGCCGACCGCGACATGGCGCTGATCCACGACGCCATCGACCGGCGCGCGGATGACGGCGCGTGAGAGGTCGACCTTTGCCTGATCCAGACGCGCCTTCGCGGCAAGAACTTCCGGGTTGGTTTCGACGGTCGTGTCCTCGACAAGCACCTGATTGGCGCGCCGCGCGCCAGCGGCGGCCGCGACACGCGCCTTGGCCTGGTTGACGGCGGCTTGCGCCACCCGAACCGCCGTTTGCGAGTCCGACAATTCCTGCTGCGAGATCGCGCCGGGCGCGGCGAGACGCTGGCGACGCCGCTCATCGAGCAACGCCTTGTCGAGATCGGCCTGCGCGCGAAGCAGATCGGCCGCGCCCACGCCCTCCTGGCCTGCGAGATTCACGTCATTTTCCTGAACCTGCCGGACCTGCCGACGCGCGCGGCCGAGCGCCGCTTCGGCCTGCGCGACCGCAAGGCGCAGATCGGTGTCGTCCAGCTCCACCAGCACGTCGCCGGCGCGCACCGCCTGGGTGTTGACGACAGCCACCCGCTTGACCGGGCCGCCGACAAGCGGCGTGACCTGCGACACCTCGACATTCGTGTAGGCGTTCTCGGTCGATTCCGTGTCGCCGGCGATGAAGGTCGCCCATATCCACCAGCACAGGGCGATCAGGACGATTGCGCCGCCGAAGATGAGGAACAGCCGCTTTCGCTTCCCGCTCTTGGACGGGGGCGGGGTGTCCTGCATATCGTGGTCTTGCTCAAGGGTGGCGTCGGTCATCGGTTATTCCCAGTCAAGAGTTGGTATCGCTGGCCGGGACAGCCGCCTTGAAGCCGCCGCCCAGGGCTTTCGCCAAGGCAATGTCGAGGATGAAGCCCCGCAGGCGCAGGGCGGCCGCTTGCTCGCGCGCGGCCAGAAGGGCGTCCTCGCTGATGAGGACCGATTGGTAGTCGGAGAGGCCCCCTTCATAGCGCATCTTGGCGAGGCCATAAGCCGCGTCCTGGCGCGCGACCGCCGCATCTGTCCGATCCACGCGCTCATGGAGCGCCCGCAGCGACGTTGCCGCGTCAGCGGCTTGATGGAGTGCCTGGAGTAGTGTTTCGTTGTAGGTCGCGACCGCCGCGTCATAGTCGCCCCGCGCACCGCGATAGCGTGCGCTTAATCGCCCGCCCTGGAAGATCGGCAGGCTGATCGCAGGCCCGAAGGAACCGATCACCGATTCCGACTTGAAAAGATTGTCGAGGCCGAACGAGGCAAGACCGATGAGGCCGCTGATATTGACGTTCGGATAGAAGCCGGCGCGGGCGACGCCTATGCGCTCGGCGGCGGATTCCACCCGCCATCTTGCGGAAACGACTTGCGGATTACGTCCGACGAGTTCGGCCGGAATGTTTGCCGGCAGGGCGTCGGGGCGTCGGGTGCGAAGTGTAGGGGCTTCGATCGACAGGCCGCGATCCGGCCCCGCGCCCACCAGCGCCGCGAGCGCATTGCGGCTAAGCCCGATCGCCTCGTTTATCGCCGCGAGTTGGGCTTCGGCGCTCTCGACGCCGCCTTGTGCCTGTTCCAGCGACGTGCGCGGCTCAAGGCCGGCATCGAAACGCCGTGACACCAGATCGAGCGTTGCCCGCCGTATCCGCACCGCATCGGTGGCGACGTCCTGACGGACCAGCAATTGCGCGAAATCGACATAGGTGGTGGACACGGCCGCCGCGAGGGCGAGGCGGGCCGTCGCGTCATCGGCTTCGGCCGCCTTTTTCTCCGAGACAGTGGCGCGCAGCGCCTTCCTGTTCTTGCCCCAAAGATCAAGGTCGTAGTTGAGGCTTCCGAGGCCCGCCACCAGCATGTGCCAGTCGCCATCGGTAGGCAGACCGATGCTTTGTGTAATGCGCGATTCGCGCCCGGTAACGGTAGCGCCGACGCTAGGCAGGAGGGCCGCCCGCGCCAGCTCGACCTGCGCGCCCGCCATACGGATTCGTGCGGCCGCTTGCTCGATGGTCGGTGAATCCCGCAGCGCCTCACTGACCAGCGCATCGAGTTGCGCGTCGTCGAAGGACCGCCACCAATCATCGTTCGGCCAATCCTGCGACGAACCCGCGAGCGAGCGCGTCGATGAGAATGAGCCGGGCAGGGCCGGGTCGGGGCGGGGACCAAGATTAGGGATGCTCGCACATCCGCTCAGTCCGGCCACCAGCATAAGTGTCGCTATTCGCCGCATCGTCCACCGTTGGTAATTCAGATTACCGCTTGACCGGTAAGGTAACGGACATTACCAGTCAAGAGGTAAGGCGAATGGAGTTGCAAATGGCCACAGCCACCCACGCGCGCCGTCCGTCGAAGAACGCCAGGCGGGCCGCCATCCTCGAAGCGGCAGCGCAGGTCTTTTTCGAGCAGGGCTATGCCGCCACCAGCATCGACGCGATCATCAAGCGTCTCGGCGGCTCGAAGCGAACGATCTACAACGAGTTTGGCAGCAAGGAGGGGCTGTTCACCGCCCTGGTTTCTGAAAACGCGGGCACGGCACTTTCCGCCCTTGCGGTTGATGGTCTGGAGGGCCGGAGTCTTAGCGAGGTTCTACTTGAATTTGGCCGGCGCTTACTCGCTATCTACATGTCTCCCGGTTTGATCGGCGTCTATCGTTCGATCATGCCCGAAGCTGGCCGCTTTCCAGAGCTGGCGCGCGAATTTTTCGAGAAGGGGCCGGGTCGCGCTTCCGATCGGCTCGCCGAGGTTCTGGAAGAAGCCCGCGATCGCGGCGAAATCGAACTCGAAGATTGTCGGGGTGCGGCAGACCACTTCGTCGGCATGTTTCGCGACAATCTCCATCTGCAAGTTGTTCTTGGCCTCCGACCGCCGCCATCGCCCCCCGAGGCCGAAGCAGCCGTGACCTCCGCCGTCGGGATTTTCCTCCACGGAATCTACGGCGTGGACCGGGAAGGGAGAGCGAAGGGGCAGATGAGCAATGGCTAATACGAAACAGCGACCGCTATCGCCGCACGCGACGATTTATCGACCACCGATCGCAATGATGACGTCGATCATGCATCGTTTCTCCGCCATTGCGATATCGCTGGTCGGGATGCCCTTGCTGCTTTGGTGGTTGTGGTCGATTTCCGAAGGCGCCGACGCATATGAGCGCTTTACCGCCTTCGCGACGAGCTGGTTCGGCACATACATCCTGTTCGGGTTGTCCTGGTGCGTGTTCCAGCATCTAGCATCGGGCATCCGCCACTTCGTCATGGATATTGGAGCTGGGTATCGCCTCAAGACGGCGCGCTTGGGAGCGATCGGCACCTTTGTATTTTCATCGACCATGACCTTGGGATTCTGGACAATATTGGAAATGAAATAGCATCGGGACGTTATGTTATGAGTTCCCCTAAGAAGCATGAAATTCAAAGTCTCATAGAGATGCTATCCATTAGCAACAGCATGGGAGCGACTATACAGCTTGTCTTGGTAGTCGCAGCGCTTTGTGCGGTTTTCAGCACATTATTCTGGTGGATACGATGATCGCGATTGTCGCGTCACGTTGTCCCCTAAAGACCTGACGGGGCCTCGCGCGATGGTGGCCAACGACAACGAGCCGATACCGCACACGGAGTGCCGGGAAGGGCGCGTCGAGACGCATGAGGCGTCGCTGTCGGAAAGTCTGTCGCGTCTCGAATTGACTATCATCGCGCTTGCCGAGGCCGACAGTCCGGCGAGCCTTTTCGAGCCTTCCCGCCTGCACAGATGGTATCGCGTTCTTGTTGCCACGCGGTTGCCCAACCGGCTCGCGAATCCGCGACTTGAGGCGCTGCGGCGTTTCGCGATTCTGGCTCGCTACGGCCTCGCTGATGACCCTGGCGAACGTATGAGAATTGCAAGGGCGGGGTTCAACATGGAGCAGATCGAGCTGATCGCGGGCCGGGTCGCGGCCTTTCGCAACCGGCCACATGGCATCTTCTCGACCATAGCGGCTTGGCGTTTCCGCGTATTGGTGCGTCTGCTTTCTACGAAGCAGGCTCCCGACGAAGATGATGTGGCGTCTGCAAACCCGGATATGGGCAAGCCAGTAAATCCAGATGAACAATCGAACGGCGATGAAGGAGCGACAGCGCGCCTAGGTGCGGGTCCGAACACCGATTTCAGCGGTCGTTGGGTCGTTTCTCTTAGGAGCGGCGGCGATGACCATGATCTTCGCGCTATCCTCACCGAATTTGGCCAGCGGCTTCTCACGGCGATCACTTCGCCAACGCTTCTTCCGATCTACAAGGCAGCGGTTGGCGACCCCGGAATTTCGCCGGATTCTATCAAACAATTTTTCGATGATGGTCCCCGCGCCGTGACCGATGGCCTCGCCCATATGCTTCGGAGCGCCGCGACGAGGGAGGAAATCTTTGTCAATGACTGCGCGATCGCCGCGCAGCAGTTCGTGGGAATGGTGCGCGCCAATATCCAATTGGAGGTGGCTCTAGGACTCCGCCCCGCCCCGCCACCAGATGAAATACGGCATGTCGTCGACCAAGCCGTCGAGATTTTCCTTCGCGGTATCCAATGCAAATGCCCGCCGCCGCGCCCGCAGGCAGCAACGGTCCAGCGTGGGCGGCGATGACCGATCGGATGTGGCTGATTCCCCCCAATCCCCAAAACCAGAGAAAGGGAAACTTTGATGTCAAACCTTGTGGAAGTCATGATCGGGACGGAGCGCAGCTCGGCTACGGCGCTTGGTGATTATCATTTCACGAAGCATCCCGCGATCGGCGAGAGAGTGGACATTGATGCGAAATCCCTGATCGTGGTCGATGCTTGGCACCGGCCCAGCACAACATTCGCCGGCTCTAAATTTACCGTTGTGCTGAACGAACACGCCGAACCTGCAAACAGATAGGCGACCACCATCGACCCCCCCCGTCGATGCGATAGGTTGCCGCGGGGGGGGGGGGGGG
>NZ_JBMDIO010000038.1:0-48728 GCF_057808725.1 Novosphingobium sp. FG90 | reverse complement strand
GACCGACTGATGTGACGTCGGCCCAGCACTGTGGCGACATCGGCAGGAACCCTCACGCGATACTGAAAGATCGTGCCCCGCCGCCATAGTCCCGGCAACCGTCTATTCGAACGTTTGTGCAACAGTGGTGTGCTACAGTCGGCAGCACCGTTTCTCCCACGATTTCCGGGGCTTTCCGGTGATGGACGGGACGTCGTGTGCAACTGTAGTGTGCTACACGCAGACCGATCCTGCTCTGAAAAGCTCGGTTTTCCAGCGATGTAGGAGAGATTGGATGCCCCGCGAGGATTCGAACCTCGATAGACGGAATCAGAATCCGTAGTCTTACCATTAGACGACGGGGCATCGGGAGGCGCCCCACTAGCGGCGGTCGTGATTCGGGTCAAGCCGGTTGATGCAGGAAAAAGTGCGGGCCTTGCCCGTTGGCGCGAGGGGCGTTAGCATCGGTGTCAGGTGCCCGCCCGATCGGCGGGAAGACATTAGAACGAGTATCGAATTTATGGCGGACCACGATCCGCCGGTTGCCAAAGTCGAAGTGTCGGGAAAAGCCGAAGTGACGGGTCGTCCGTCGCGGCGGCGCAAGGGCAGGAGGGGCAAGGCGAAGGCGCCGGCGAACCCCCAGCAAAGCCCTCAGCCGCCCGGCACGAAAGCCAAAGGGAAGGCGCGCCCGTCGGGCAGCGCCGCCAGGTCCGAGGCAGGCAAGGCGCCGAGCGCAGACAAGACAGCCGCACCGCCCGCAAAGGCGCCCGTGCAGCCGGTTCGGAAGGTTCCGTCGATGGCGCCCGGGTCACCCGGGTTGCCCGGATCGCCGGGTCCTGCCGGTTCGGGGCGCCAGGCCTATGCGGCGATCGATCTCGGCACCAACAACTGCCGCCTGCTCATCGCCCGGCCTTCGGGCGAGAATTTCACGGTGATCGATGCCTTCAGCCGTGTCGTGCGGTTGGGGGAGGGGATCGCGCAATCCGGCCGCCTGTCCGATGCGGCGATGGAGCGGACGCTGTCCGCGCTGCGCGTCTGCGCGGACAAGCTGATGCGGCGCAACGTCTTTCTGGCCCGTTCGGTGGCCACTGAGGCGTGTCGCCGCGCGAGCAACGGGCCGGAATTCATCGAGCGGGTGCGCCAGGAAACCGGCATCCACCTCGACATCATCTCGGCGCGCGAGGAAGCCCGCCTTGCGGTGCTCGGCTGCCATGTACTGCTGGAGGACGGCTTCGGCCCGGCGATGATCTTCGACATCGGCGGCGGCTCGACCGAACTGGTGCTGATCGAGAGCACCGGCACCGTCCCGCGCATCCTCGACTGGCAGAGCGTGCCCTGGGGCGTCGTCTCGCTCACCGAAAGCTGCGGGCCGGAAGGCACCACGCAGGCCGAACGGCTGGAGCGCTATCGCCACATGCACAGCCTGGTGGCGGAGAGCTTTTCCGCCTTCTCCAAACGGGTCGGTCCGGCGCGCGAGAGCGCCAGCCACGACGGGCCGCTGCGCCTGCTCGGCACCAGCGGTACCGTCACCACCCTCGCCAGCCTGCATCTCGAACTGCCGCAATACGACCGGCGCATGGTCGACGGGCTGATCGTGCCTGCCGAATCGATGCGCGGGATCAGCTCGCGGCTGTCCTCCATGGCGATCGAGGAGCGGCGCGAACTCAACTGCATCGGGCGCGAGCGGGCGGACCTTGTCGTCGCCGGCTGCGCAATCCTCGAAGCCATCCTCGACCTCTGGCCCGCGGCCCGCCTCGGCGTCGCCGATCGCGGCATCCGCGAAGGCATCCTGCGCAGCCTCATCGCCTCGCACTCGCCCGGCCCGGCATCTGGAATACGAAACATGACCGACACCATCCGCAACGCAGTCCACGCCCGATGAGCCGCTCAGGACGCGATCCCGGCGAGCGCTTGAAGACCGCCAAGAAGCGTTCGACCAGTTCGGCGCGCTGGCTGACGCGCCAGCTCAACGACCCTTACGTGAAGAAGGCGAAGGCGGACGGCTATCGCAGCCGCGCTGCCTACAAGCTGCTGGAACTCGACGAGAAATTCGAGCTGTTCAAGGGCGTCGAGCGCGCCGTCGACCTTGGCATCGCGCCGGGCGGGTGGAGCCAGGTGCTGCGTCTCAAGCGGCCCAAGGCGAAGATCGTCGGCATCGACCTCCTGCCCACCGACCCGATCGAGGGCGTCACCATCTTCGAGATGGACTTCATGGCGGACGCAGCGCCTGCAGCGCTCGACGGGGCGCTGGAGGGCGCGCCGGACCTCGTCATGTCGGACATGGCGGCCAATACCGTGGGCCACAAGCAGACCGACCATCTGCGCACCATGGGCCTGGTCGAGACGGCGGCGGACTTCGCCATCCAGTACCTTGCGCCGGGCGGGACGTTCCTCGCCAAGGTGCTGGCGGGGGGGACGGATACGCAACTGCTTGCGCTGCTCAAGAAGCATTTCACCAGCGTCAAGCACGCCAAGCCGCCTGCCAGCCGCAAGGATTCGTCCGAGTGGTATGTGATCGCCAAGGGCTTCAAGGGGCGCGGAGAAGCTGGCGAGGCTTGACATTTATCGCCAAATAGGTTATATGACCCAGCATCCGATCCGGCGATGATCACGCCGAAAAGGTGTATCGGGTCGGCGTCGTGGGCCGGGATGCGGTTTCAAGCCGCGATCGCGCAAACCACGCGCCCAACGAAGACCCGGACCGTCCTCTCGGCTCTGGAAACGTCCTTCGAACCGCTTTGTCCTCATGGACAGACAATGCGAAGGCTATCCCGGATGACCCATGACCGCCAACGACGCGAACCCTAACGTCGGTCATACGGGACGGCTCCGATGGAATACCCAGGTCGAGCCGGGCTGACCACCGCTACCCGGCCGCTCGTCAGAGCAGGTGGAAAACAAACCCCCGCGTCCCGGTGTGGACGCTCCCGGCGCCGACCCGATGTTCTCGGAATTCGCGTTGATTTCCCCCGGCGTAATGGCCCGCACTCGCCAGCGGGTATTTTTGTGTGACCTTGCCGCACACACAACATCGTCATCCCAGCGAAAGCTGGGACCGCTGGCCGCGTAAAGCCCAACTCTCGGCAGGGCGCCCCGGCGATAGGTGGCCGTAACAGGCCAGCGGTCCCAGCTTTCGCTGGGATGACGGGCTTTGTTTTCGAATTCCTCCCCGAGACAAGCTCGGGGAGGAATTTGCCCCGCAAAGACGAAAACGGCCCGCTAGCGACTCGGCGGCGCTAGCGGACCGTTTTCAACCGGCGATCCCTTGAAAGGGGCCGGATCGGGTTATTGCGCCGCCGCTTCGGAAGCCTCGGGCGCGGCCTCACCCTCGGCGGGCGCTGCGGCGGCATCGGCTGCGGGGGCCGCGTCAGCGGCGGGCAGCGGCAGGTTCGAGCCCTGTGAATTCAGATAGGCGATGACGTTGGCGCGGTCTTCCGGCTTGGAAAGTCCGGCGAAGGTCATCTTGGTGCCCGGCGCGTAGGCCTTGGGGCTCTTGAGCCAGTCGTTGAGGGCATCGAACGACCAGTTGCCGCCCTTGCTCTTGAGCGCGTCGGAGAACGCGAAGCCGCCGACGCCCTTGCCGATCGCCTCGCCCACCACGCCGTGCAGGTTCGGGCCGATGCCGTTGGCGCCGCCCGCATTGATCGTATGGCACGACGTGCACTTGGCGAAAGTCGCCTGGCCCTTGGCCACGTCGGCGCTGGCGAGCAGCGTGGCGATCGGCGGATCGCCGCCGCCTGCGCCTTCCTCGGCGACGCCTTCGACAGCATAGCCTGCAGTCTCCGGCGCGTGATGCTTGTCAGCCTGAAAATACATCGAACTGGCGATCGTCAGTCCCAGGCCGACGATGCCCGAAAAAAGAGTCCAACCGGCGATAGTATTGAAACGATCGTCCATTCAGCATGCCCCGCGGTGATTATTCACTCATCCTGTTGGCTTCGGGCATTAATGTCCGCCTTGATCCAGCGCAAGTGCCGATACGGAATTCGGCCATTGCGCTTGGGGCTGGGGCCGCCTAATCGCGCGCACGTCATGCATGCTTATCCCCAGCCCGCCATCGCCCTCGTCGCCGATATGGAGGCCGCCGCCCAGGCACAGCCGGCGCGCGCCGTCGCGTTTCAGGGCGCGCCGGGCTGCAACGGCCACCGCGCCGCGCTCGAATACGATGCCCGTTGCCTGCCGCTGCCGTGCTTCTCGTTCGAGGATGCGCTGGACGCGGTGAAGGAGGGCCGGGCCGACCGCGCGATCATCCCGATCGAGAATTCGCAGCACGGCCGCGTCGCCGACATCCACTTCCTGTTGCCCGAGAGCGGCCTGTCGATCGTCGGCGAGCATTTCACCCCGATCAGCCACGCACTGATGGCGCTGCCCGGCGCGAAAGGCCCGTTTTCGGCGGCCTACAGCCACCCGCAGGCGCTCGGCCAGTCGCGCCATTACCTGCGTGAGCGGGGCATCGTGCCGATGGCCTATGCCGACACCGCCGGTGCAGCGGCGCTGGTGCGCGAACAGGGCGACCCCGAAGCCTGCGCGATCGCGCCGAAGCTGGCCGCAGAACTCTACGGTCTCGAGATCGTGGAGGATCGGGTGGAGGACGCCTCGGACAATACCACCCGCTTCGTGGTGCTGGCGCGTGAGCCGCTCGATCCGTTCGACCTCAAGGGCACGCAGGCGATGACGACCTTCATCTTCGAGGTGAAGAACATCGCGGCGGCGCTCTACAAGGCGCTGGGCGGTTTCGCGACCAACGGCGTCAACATGACCAAGCTGGAAAGCTACCAGATCGGCGCCAGCTTCGCGGCGACGACGTTCTACGCCGACATCGAAGGCGCCCCCGGCGAGGCGCGCATCGATTCGGCGCTGCAGGAGTTGGCGTTCCACTGCAAGTACGTGCGCCCGCTGGGGACCTACGAGCAGGCGCGCAAGCGGGGCTGACCCCTCCACCACCCGCTACGCGGGCGGTCCCTCTCCCCATTCCTGCGGAACGGGGAGGATTTGCCTGTTCCTCCCCGTCGCGCAGCGATGGGGAGGTGGCAGTCGCGCCGCGACTGACGGAGGGGGTCTTTCCCCGACACGACGAGCGCTTTCAACCGCTTGCGCCGCACTTCCCGCCATGCAATCGTGCTAGGCGTGACGATTGGCGGGGGCACTGAAGCGGGTTCGGCCGCAGACGCGGCGCGGGACTGGAAGGCCGTGCGCGACGCGGCGGACATCCAGTTCACGCCGCTCCCCGACCCCAAACCCGTTCCCCCCACCGACATTCCCGAATGGCTGAAAGCGCTCGGCCGCCTGCTGGAGGCGATCTTCGCGCCGATCGGCAAGCTGCTCGGCATGTCGTGGCCGGTGTTCCAGTGGATTCTCATCGCCGCAGCGGCGGCGCTGGCGCTGTTCATCCTCTGGCGCCTGCTGATCGAGCCTAGCCTCGACGCCTGGCGCAGCCGCCGTCCGAAGCTGGAGGAGGTCCACTGGACTCCGACGCAGGCCGAGGCGGTGGCGCTTTTGGAAGACGCCGACAACCTCGCCGCGCAGGGTCGCTATGGAGAGGCCGCGCATCTGCTGCTCCGGCGCAGCGTGCGCCAGATTTCAGACGCCTGGCCCGACTGGCTCCATCCCGCGAGCACCGCGCGCGAGATCGCCGTGCTGCCGATGCTGCCCGAAAGCGGCCGCAGTGCCTTCGCCGTGATCGCCGGACGGGTCGAGCGGGCGCTGTTCGCGCTGCGGGACCTCGACGCGCAGGACTGGACCGCCGCCCGCACCGCTTATGCGCAGTTCGCGCAAATCGAGCTGCGGGCATGAACGCGAAGGCGAAAGGCGTCGCAGTCGGCGCCAATCCGTTCTCGCTCTGGGCGGTGCTGGCGATCGTGGTTCTCGGCGCGCTGCTGTTCGTGGCGCTGCTGTGGATGATCGGCACCGGTATCGGCATGGGCACCGCCAACGACGGCAAGGCGCATGCGGAGGGCAAGGGCCTCAACGGCTATGCGGCGATGGCCGACTACCTCGAACGGCGCGGCTTCGCGGTCGAGGCGACGCGCAATCCTGCGGCACTCAAAAGGCCGGGACTTCTGGTGCTTACCCCGCCCGCGATCATCAAGGGCAAGGAGATCGACAAGATCGTCAGCGCCCGGCGCTCGATCGGGCCGACGCTGGTGATCGCGCCCAAGTGGCAGCCGATGCCGCCGATCCGCGAGCAGCGCGACAAGGCGAAGAAGGGCTGGGTACGCCTCGGCGGCGAAACCACGCTCGACTGGCCGGGCTTCCTTGACGAACTGACGCTGAGCGGCGATACCGTGCCCAAGGCGCAAGCGGGCTGGCGCGCCGACGGGATTTCCGGGACGCTGCCGACCGGCACCGTGCAGGCGGGCAAGGGCGAGGGGCTGGTGCCGCTGGTCGTCAGCCGCGACGGCAAGCTGGTGCTGGCGGGCTTCATGGACGACGGTGGCCGCTACGACGCCCTTGACGCGATGGCGCAGGACGGCCAGCACTATATCGAGGGCGAGGACTACGACGAGGGCCGCTATCCGGTGGTCATGGTGTTCGAGCCGGACCTCCTCGACAACTACGGGATGGCCCGGATCGAGAGCGCGCAGCTGGCCGAGGCTCTGGTGCGCGCCACCGGGGTCAGGCCGGGCGGCGCTGTCGTGTTCGACATGACCCTGCCCGGCTACGGCCATGCGCAGAACCTGCTGACGCTCGCCTTCACGCCGCCGTTCCTTGCCGCGACGCTGTGCCTGTTGCTGGCGGCGGTGGCGGTGGGCTGGCGCGCGTTCCTGCGCTTCGGGCCGCCGCTGATGCCCGAGCGGGCCATCGCCTTCGGCAAGCGCGCGCTGGTGAGCAATGCCGCCGGGCTGGTGCGCCGTACGCGCCGTTTCCACCTGCTCGGCCCGCCTTACGCCGACCGCGCGCGGGAACGGCTGGTCGCGGCGCTGGCCCTGCCGCGCGGCGTGGATGCCGAGCACACCGACGCCGCCATCGACCGGGCGCTTGCCACGCGCGGGGCTGATGGTGAGCCCTTCTCCGTGATCGCCGCCCGCCTCCATGCGGCCGGGCGTTCGCACGATCTCCTCAAGGCCGCGCGCGATCTCCACGCGCTCGAAAGGACGCTGACCCGATGACCGAGACTGCACCCGATATCGCACAAGTAGGCGCGCTCGCGCAGGCGATCCGCGCCGAAGTGGGCAAGGGCGTGATCGGGCAGGCCGAGACGATCGAGCACCTGCTGATCGCGCTGATGGCGCGCGGCCATGTGCTGCTGGAAGGACCTCCGGGCACCGCCAAGACGTTCCTTGCGCAGTGCTTCGCGGCGACGCTGGGGCTGGACTTCGGGCGCATCCAGTTCACGCCGGACTTGATGCCGGGCGACATTCTCGGCTCCAACCTGTTCAACTTCCAGACCAGCCAGTTCACCCTGACGCACGGCCCGATCTTCTGCGACCTGCTGCTGGCCGACGAGATCAACCGCACCCCGCCCAAGACGCAGGCGGCGCTGCTCGAAGCGATGCAGGAGCGCCGCGTGACGCTGGACGGCACCGCGCACCCGCTGCCGCCGCACTTCACGGTGGTCGCCACGCAGAACCCGATCGAGAGCCAGGGCGTCTACCCGCTGCCCGAGGCGCAGCTCGACCGCTTCCTGTTCAAGGTGCTGGTCGATTATCCCAGCGCCGAGGAAGAGCGCGCCATCGTCGCGCGCTACGGCGAGAATCGCGGTGCGCCGACACCGGCGGATGTGGGCATCGTCACGGTCACGACCCCCGCGCAGCTGGAAGCGGTGACGCGGGCGGTGGCCTCGGTGAAGCTGGCGGACAGCGTGACCGACTACATCGTGCGCCTCGTGCGCGCGACGCGCGAGTCTGCGGACCTGTCGAGCGGTGCCTCCCCCCGCGCCGCCGTGTTGCTGGCCGGTGCCGCCCGCGCCCGCGCCGCGCTCGATGGGCGCGACTACGTGGTGCCCGACGATGTGAAGGCGCTGGCGACTTCGGTGCTGCGCCACCGCCTGCTGCTCAGCCCGGCGGCCGAGATCGAGGGCAAGCAGGTCGAGGCGCTGGTCGCCCAACTGGTCGAGCAGACCGAAGCGCCGCGCTGATCCGGTGAAAGCAAGACTCGCCCCGATAGTCCCGACGGCCCGCGCGGCGGTGACGCTGGCGGCGATCGCCCCGGTCGCGCTGGTGATCGCGGCGGCGAGCCCGGACTTGTGGGTGATCGCGCCGGTCGCGGGGCTCGCCGTGCTGGTGCTGGTGGTGATCGACGCGCTGCTCGGCGGCCGGGTCGCGGACCTTCGGGTTACGGTGCCCGGCGACGTCGAAGTCGGCGCCGAGGGCCGGATGGAGGCCGCAGTCGCGCTGCGCTCCGGCAGGCCCTCGCGCGCGGAACTGGCGCTGGAGTGCGACCCGCGCCTCGCACCGGGCGGGCGGCTGGTGTTTCCGCTGATCGCCGGTGATGGCGGCTGGCGCGGCTCCGGCACTTTCACGCCCTCGCGTCGCGGCACCGGCAAGGTCACCCGCGCATGGCTGCGCTGGACCGGGCCGCTGGGCCTCGGCGCGCGGCAGCTGGCGGGGACTCTGGACGAGACGGTGCGGGTCTGGCCCAACGTCGCCGCCGTGCGCTCCCCCACGCTGCAGACGTTCCTCAAGGATGCGCAATACGGCCTGCTCGCCCGCCGCATCCGGGGTGAGGGTACGCAGTTCGAATCGCTCGCCGAGTACCAGCCCGGCATGGACCGCCGCCGGATCGACTGGAAAAGCTCGGCGCGTCACGTCCACCTCTACGCCAAGGAATACGAGGTCGAGCGCAACAACCAGATCGTCTTCGCCTTCGACTGCGGGCAGGCGATGTGCGAGCCGATCGCCGGGATGCCCCGCCTCGACCGCGCCGTTTCGGCAGCGCTGGCGACCGCTTTCGTGGCGCTCAAGGGCGGCGACCGGGTGTCGCTGTTCGGCTTCGCCTCGCGGCCCGAGGTGGCGACGCCCTTCGTCACCGCCAGCAGCGAGTTCCACCGCCTCCAGCGCGCGGCGGCGGGGCTGGAGTACCGCACGGAGGAGCCCAACTTCACCCTCGCCCTCGCTACGTTGGCGGGAAGGCTGCAGCGCCGCTCGCTGATCGTGATCTTCTCCGACTTCTCCGACCCCACCAGCGCTGAACTGATGATCGAGAGCATCGGACGGCTGGTGTCGCGCCACGTCGTGCTGTTCGTGACGATGGCGGACGAGGAACTGGAGACGCTGTCCACCGCAGAGCCCGATGACATGGAAGTGCTGTCGATGGCGGTCGCCGCCGATGGCCTGCTGCGCCAGCGCGCGGTCGTCACCCGGCGGCTGCGGCAGATCGGCGTCGACGTGATCGAGGCTCCGTGGCGGCAGGTCGGCACCCGGCTGATCGACGCCTACCTTGCCATCAAGCGTTCGGGAGCGATCGGATGAACGCGATATCGAATGCCGCCATCGAAAGCGCCGCGCTGCGCTCCGACCGCTTCCGGCTGGAGCGCGAGGCGGACTGGCAGCGGCTCGAGAACATCGTCGTGCGCATGGAGAAGGGCCGCCTGCGCGGCATTTCCGACGAGGACTTGCTGGCGCTGCCCGGCCTTTATCGCACCGTCGCCTCCAGCCTCTCGATCGCGCGCGAGACTTCGCTCGACGCGGCGACGCTGGGCTATCTGGAATCGCTGGTGCAGCGGGCGTGGTTCGTCGTCTACGGCCCACGCTCCTCGCTGTGGGAGTGGCTGCGCGGGTTCCTCGGCGGCGGCTGGAGCCGGGCGGTGCGCGGCATCGGCTTCGAGATCGCCATCGCCCTGCTCGTCATGGTGGCGGGCGCGGTGGTCGGCTGGCTGCTCGTCTCGCACGATCCCGAATGGTACTTCGCGCTGATGGGCCGCGAGATGGCGGGCGAGCGCGTCCCCGGCGCCAGCGCCGAAGCGCTGCGCGGCACGATCTTCGGCAATACCGACAAGACGGGGATGAGCGTCTTTGCCGCCCAGCTGTTCAGCAACAATGCGCAAGTTTCCATCCTTGCCTTTGCGCTGGGTTTCGCGCTGGGCATCCCGTCGCTGCTGCTGCTGGTTCACAACCTTGCGGGGTTGGGAGCGATGGGGTGGGTCTACTGGAAGGCCGGGTTGCTGCTCGACTTCGCGGGCTGGATCAGCATCCACGGCACGACCGAGCTGTTCGCGATCCTGCTCTCGGGCGCGGCGGGGCTGCATGTCGGGCGCTCGATCGCCTTTCCCGGCAACTGCCCGGTCCTGACCGCGACCGCCGAGGCCGGACGCCGCGCGGCAGTGGTCATGGTCGGGGTGGTGCTGATGCTGGTCGTCGCCGCGCTGCTGGAAGGGTTCGCGCGCCAGCTGGTCGACCAGACGCCCGCGCGCCTCGCGGTCGGCGGGTTCATGCTGCTGGCGTGGAGCGCCTACTTCTTCGCCTATCGCGGGAGGGCCGGGCGATGAAGCGCCGGATCAACCGGGTGCGCGGCAGCAAGCAGCGCGTGCTCGTCACGCCCGAGGGCATCGCGCTGCCGGTGACGGTGGCCGGGCGCGGGGCGCGGGTGGGGGCGCTGATCCTCGACCTCATCATCATCGCCCTGCTCATGATCGGAACCTCGATCGCACTGATGCAGATCGCCGGCGGGGCGGCGCAGATCACGCAGGCCGTCGAGGGCAAGGGGGCGGCGGCGCAGATCCTGCAGTTCCTCATCGTCGTGTGGATCGTGGCGATGTTCCTGTTCCGCAACGCCTACTTCCTCTACTTCGAGCTGGGGCCGCGGGGCGCGACGCCCGGCAAGCGCATGACCGGCATCCGCATCGCCGCGCGCGACGGCGGCCGCCTCACCGCCGAGATGGTGATCGCCCGCAACCTCCTGCGCGACATCGAGATGTTCCTGCCGATCCCGCTCATCGCCATGGCGGGGCCGGACAACGGCATGGCCTGGCTCGCGGCGGCGGGGTGGCTGGCGATCTTCCTGCTCTTCCCGCTGTTCAACCGCGATGCCCTGCGCGCAGGCGACGTGATCGCGGGAAGCTGGGTGCTCGAACGCCCCAGGCAGAAGCTGCAGGCGGCGATGACGACTTCCGAAGCGCCGGTGGCCGAGCGTTTCCAGTTCCGCTTCGAGGAGCACGAACTGGCGGTCTACGGCGAGTTCGAACTGCAGGCGCTGGAGCGCGTGCTGCGCGAGGACCGGACCGACGCGGTCGAGACGGTCTATCAGACCATCGCCGAGAAGATCGGCCGCAACGACGGCTGGGGCGCCGAGCGGCGCTTCCTCTCGGACTACTACACCCAGTTGCGGGCGCGGCTGGAAGCAGGCATGCGCATGGGACGCCGCAAGGCCGACAAGCACGCAGAGTAGAGCATGAACCTGACCATAAGGCCCGACGACCTCACCTCAGAAGCGGTGCTGGCGCTGCTCCAGTTCCACCTCGATGAGATGCATCGCTGGTCCCCGCCCGAGAGCGTCCACGCCATGCCCGCAGCGCGCCTGCGCCAGCCGGACGTGACGTTCTTCTCCGCGTGGGACGGCGATGTGCTGGCGGGCTGCGGCGCGATCAAGCACTTGTCCGAAGGCCACGGCGAACTCAAGTCGATGCGCGCGGCGCCGGACTATCGCGGCAAGGGCGTGGGCAAGGCGCTGCTGCTGCGCCTGCTGGAAGAGGCGAGCGCGCGCGGCTATGCCCGCGTCAGTCTGGAAACCGGGCGGCCGGAGCCGTTCCACCCCGCCCACGGCCTTTACCGCGCGCACGGCTTTGCCGAGTGCGCGCCTTTCGGGGACTATGTCTCCGATGACTTCTCGATCTGCATGACCAGGGAATTATGATGGAACTTCGCGCCGCCACTCCCGCCGATGCCGCCGCGCTGGCGCGTCTCGGCACCGACAGTTTCGTCGCCAAGTTCGGCCACCTCTACACGCCGGACGACCTGGCGAACTTCCTCGCCGGATCGCACAGCGAGGCCAAGGTGGCCAAGGAGATCGCCGATCCCGCGATGCGGGTGATGCTGGCGGAGCGGGGCGGGCAGCTGCTCGGCTATTGCAAGCTGGTGATGACCTGCGGCTGGCCCGAGCATGCGCGGGCGGATAGGGTGATCGAACTCAAGCAACTCTACACCGCGCCCGAGGCGACCGGGCAGGGCATCGGCGCGGCGCTGATGGACTGGGCGCTGACGGAAGCGGCGGCCTTCGGGGCGGGCGAGGTCCAGCTCTCGGTCTATTCGGACAACCCCGGGGCGCAGAAGTTCTACGCGCGCTACGGGTTCGGCAAGGTCGCCGACATTCACTTCATGGTCGGCGAGCAGCGGGACGAAGAGTTCCTGTTCGCGAAGGTGCTGTAACGTTCCTCCCTGTCGCGAAGCGATGGGGAGGGGGACCGCCCGCGCGGCGGGTGGTGGAGGAGGCGAACCCCTCCGTCAGCGCTTCGCGCTGCCACCTCCCCATTCCTGCGGAACAGGGAGGATCAGAACCACTTCAACCGCCTGAGCAGCGCGATCTCCACGCCCAGGATCGCCGCGCAAATCCCGACGATGATCCAGAACCCGTGCGATCCCTGCGCCGACAGCGGAATGTCGCCGACGTTGATTCCCAGCAACCCGGTGATGAAGGTCAGCGGCAGGAACACCCCGGCCACCACCGCCAGCACATATTGCGTGCGCTGGCTGTTCGCTGCTGCGCGGGCGCGGATGTCGTCCTGCAGCACGACCGCCGATTCCTTGCTGATGTCGAGGTCGTCGAGATAGCGGCGCAGGCGGGCGATCGATTCGGCGATCTCGCGCCGGTCGTGGTCCTCGAACCAGCCGGGCGCGCCGTTGGCGATGGCGGTCAGCGCCTCGTGCTGCGGCGACATGTGGCGCTTGAGGGCAAGGCTCTGGCGGCGGATCATGGCGATCTTGTCAAGGGTCTGGTCGGTGTAGGTATCGGCCGTCTCGTCCTCGAGATCGTCGATCATCGCGTTCATGTCGACGATGGCGTGGCTCATGCGGTCGATCAGGTGCTCGGTGAGCGCGGTGACGAGCGCGCCCGCGTCATGCGGCCCGCTGCCTGCATCGAGGTCGTCGGCGACGAGGCGCGGCGTCTGCAGCGGCGCGCGGCGCAGGGTGACGACGCGGCTGCCGTCGCTCCACAACTGCAGCGAGAGCATGTCCTCGGGCGCGGCGCCGGGGTTGAAGTTGATCCCGCGCAGCGTCGCCACCAGCGTCTGTCCTTCGCGAAAGGCGCGGGGGCGGTTGGCGTCGCTGGTGAGCAGTTCGGCGGTCGGCTCGGGGATCGCGCAGTGGGTTTCCAGCCACTCCTGCATCCCCGGATGGGTGCGCAGGAGATGGATCCACAGCACTTCGCCCTCGACGCCGGGCTTCCAGCGCTGTGCCTCTTTCCATCCGACCACGCGCGCACCGCCCCGGCCGTCGAGCACGCGCCCGAACAGCAGCGGAAGTTCGGAGGACTCGTCGTCGGTGAGGGGTTTGTCGGCAGCATGCACAGTCATGGACGAGTAAATGCCCGAAATCGCGCGAAGTCGCCAGCACACCGGAATGCGTCTTCAATCCGCAAGGCAGAACGCCTATAGAGGCTTCATGTCCTCCATCCGACCCTGGCGCGATATCGAGCGCCGCAAGAGCCGACAGATCATGGTCGGCAGCGTCCCCGTTGGCGGCGATGCGCCGATCACGGTCCAGACCATGACCAACACCCTGACATCCGACGCGAAGGCGACGATCGAGCAGATCCGCCGCTGCGAGGATGCCGGGGCGGACCTCATCCGCGTCTCCTGCCCCGACGTCGAGTCGACGGCGGCGTTCCGGGAGATCGTGCGCGGATCGCGCGTGCCGCTGATCGCGGACATCCATTTCCACTACAAGCGCGCTCTGGAAGCCGCCGACGCGGGCGCGGCGTGCCTGCGCATCAACCCCGGCAACATCGGCTCGTCCGACCGCGTCGCCGAAGTGGTGCGCGCCGCCAAGGCCAACGGCTGCGCGATCCGCATCGGCGTGAACGCGGGCAGCCTGGAGAAGCACCTCCTCGAAAAGTACGGCGAGCCTTGTCCCGATGCCCTCGTCGAATCGGCGATGGACCACATCAAGCTGCTGCAGGACCACGACTTCCACGAATACAAGGTGGCGGTGAAGGCCAGCGACGTGTTCCTCGCCGTCGCTGCCTATCAGGGGCTGGCGGACGCGGTGGATTGCCCTCTGCACCTCGGCATCACCGAGGCGGGCGGGTTGATCGGCGGCACCGTCAAGTCCTCGATCGGCATGGGCATGCTGCTGTGGTCGGGCATCGGCGATACCCTGCGCGTCTCGCTCTCGGCCGAGCCGGAAGAGGAAGTGCGCGTCGGCTTCGAGATGCTGAAGGCACTCGGCCTGCGCACGCGCGGTGTTCGCGTCGTCTCCTGCCCCAGCTGCGCACGGCAGGGCTTCGACGTCATCCGCACCGTGGAGGCGCTGGAAGAGCGCCTGCAGCACATCAAGACGCCGCTTTCGCTCTCGGTGCTGGGCTGCGTCGTCAACGGCCCCGGCGAAGCGCGCGAGACCGACATCGGGCTGACGGGCGGCGGCAACGGCAAGCACATGGTCTACCTTTCGGGCGTGACCGACCACACCGTGCAGAGCGAGACGATGCTCGACCACATCGTCAGTCTGGTGGAAGCCAAGGCGGCGGAGATCGAGGCCGCCAACGCCGCGCAGGAAGCCGTCGCGGCGGAGTGATCCTCCATCTCGTCATTGCGAGCGCAGCGAAGCAATCCAGAGCGGTTTACGTGGCCCTGGATTCCTTCGCTGCGCTCGCAATGACGATCAGGTGGATGCCAGTTCCGCCAGCAGCCATGTCTCGAAGGCCCGGATGATCGGGCGATCGGCGTGGATTAGCGGATAGACCAGCGAGTGCAGCGTCTCCCGGATCGTGCATCCCGGTAGCGGCGCGACGAGCCTGCCCTCGGCCAGTTCTCGCTGGGCGAGGCGGGTGGATTCGAGCGCCACGCCGAGGCCATCTGCGGCAGTGGCGATCACCATGAAGCTGCGGTCGAAGTGCATCGCGTAAGTCTTGGGCGCCGGGACGCCTGCAAGCTCCGCCCAGCGCGCCCATGTCACCCGGTTGCGGTCGCCGTTGATCAGCGGCAGCGCCATGACGTCCGCCGCGCAGGTGATCGAGGCGGCCATCTGCGGGGTACAGAGCACCGTCACCTCCTCCTCCCCCAGCGGGATCGCCTTGACCGGGCCGGGCAGCGGCGGGCCGTTGACGATATCGGCATCGACCTCGTCGGCGGCGAAGCGCGAATAGTCGGTGCTTGCGGTGATGCGGATGTCCATGCCGGGGTGGCTGTCGAGGAAGGCCGGCAGGCGCGGGGTCAGCCACAGGGCCGTGAAGCTGGGCGGCAACCCGAAGCTGGCGGGCACCTACAAGGTCGGCGCGTTCTTCGACACCTCGAAGAGCAGCAACCTCGTCTATGACGACAACGGCGGTGTCGCGCAGCTGACCGGCGATCCGCTGGCACGGGAGCGTGGCCGGGCGAGCATCTACGCCGTCGCGCGCCAGCAGTTCACCGCCGCCGCCGAGTCGATGGCGCGGGCGCATTGGAAGCCTTCTTCAACTTCGTGAGCGCCGACCACCGGACCAACAAGCTGGTCAACGTCATCACGGCAGGCGTCACCTATTCGGGCCTGATCCCCGGCCGCCCAAAGGAGCAGATCGGCCTTGCCGTCGGCCGCTCGCGCGTGAACCGCAATTTGCGGGGCCTCCAGGCCGCGCGCAACGCGGCGCTGGGCGAGGACATCGAGCCGCAGAGCAACGAATACGCGATCGAGGCGAACTATTCGATCGCCCTGATGCCCGGCCTCAGCCTGCGGCCGAACCTGCAGTGGTACATCAACCCGGGCGGCCGTCAGGGCGCGAAAAACGTGCTGGTCGCAGGCACCGGCGTCTTCGCGAACTTCTGACAAAAGAAAGGCCCCGTCGGATCGCTCCGGCGGGGCCTTCTGTTTGCGAAACGTCAGCTCCGTCCGCTCAGAAGTGCGCGATAACACCGGCCATCGGGCGGATGCTGTCGAAGTCGTAGGTATCGACTTCAAAGCGCAGGCGCAGGCCGCCGTTGCCGGTCACGCCGCCAAGGCCGATGTCCTTGGGGCCGACCTCTACGCCGACGCCGTAGATCCAGTCCTTCTGGTCGGAGTAGGCGCGCTTGCCGTTGACCCATTCGTGCCCGGCCGAGGCGTAGATCATGCCGCTGTCACCGGCACGGGCGCCGACGCGGCCCTTGACGCCGTACTCCCAGTCGATGTCGCCGAAGCCCTTGGCGACGTTGCCCTCGGCGCCGACAAAGACCGGGCCGAGAGGCACGTTAACACCCGCGACACCCTGGATCAGCGCGCCGTTCATCTTGCCGCCGCGCGGGGAGCCGAATTCGCTGCTCTTGTCGTAGCTGTCGTAGCCGCCCATGATGCCGACGTAAGGCTCGATGCCGAAGGCGGGCGTGCCGTCAGGGGCGGTGGCCTCGGTGGTCGGCGCGGTGTCGGCGTCCTGCGCGAAAGCAGCGGCGGGGGCGACGGCGATCAGGGCGGCCGCGCAGAGTGCAATCTTCTTCATAAACTCAACTCCATCTTGGCAGGCCGGGGGGGAAGGCGCCGCCAGTTGTGAGAGAGACCGAGGGGTGCGGCATCGCCGCCGTGCCCACGCAGGGGACGCAGCAAACGGCACCGCCGTGCGGGGGTAACGAGGTCTGTTCGCGTTGGGGTGACGGGATGGACCGGCAGCTATCGCGCTGCGCTGCCGCCGTGGCGGGAAAGGTCCATGTACCTGATCAACAACAGTTCGTGTGTCTTAGCTACCTTCGATCATCTCATGAGGGGAAACCCGAGGGCGCACAGGGGGTTCCGCTCAACTCGTCGATGGCGACCAATGTGTGACATTCGTGCAACGACAGTTCGATCGAACGCGATGGGAACTCACGCCCGTTTCGCCGAATGCAAAAAGCCCCGCCGGATCGCTCCGGCGGGGCTTTTCATTTGCCCTGAGGGGAGAGGCTTATTCGGCCTCGTCACCCTTGATCAGGTAGTCGCCGGCATCGGCGTCGGTGCCGTGGGTCTCGCCCTCGACCGCCGCGAGCGGGCTGTCGCCCAGGTCGTCCGCCGCGTTGCGCAGCAGTTCGGCCTTGTGCTCTTCCTCGGCCGTGTTGGCGAGGATCATGGCTTCCTGCACGCGGCGGGTGGCCGCGCGGAGCGCCGCGTCACGGCTGGAGGCCGCCACGCGAACGCGGTTCATGCCTGCACCCGTACCGGCCGGGATCAGACGACCGACGATGACGTTCTCCTTGAGACCGATCAGCGAGTCCTTCTTGCCCTCGACCGCCGCCTGCGTGAGCACGCGGGTGGTTTCCTGGAACGACGCCGCCGAGATGAACGAGCGGGTCTGCAGCGAGGCCTTGGTGATGCCCAGCAGCACCGGCTTGCCGACGGCGGGACGCTTGCCCTCGGGCAGCTTGCCGTTGATCTCGGCCATTTCCTCGTAGTCGACCTGCTCGGCCGCCAGCAGCGTGGTGTCGCCGCCGTCGGTGATCTCGACCTTCTGCAGCATCTGGCGAACGATCACCTCGATGTGCTTGTCGTTGATCTTCACGCCCTGCAGTCGGTAGACTTCCTGGATTTCCGCAACCAGGTATTCCGCCAGCGCTTCCACGCCGAGGACTTCCAGGATGTCATGCGGATCGGGCGAGCCCGAAACCAGGTTGTCGCCCTTCTTGACCCAGTCGCCTTCCTGAACGTCGACGACCTTCGACTTCGGGATCAGATACTCCACCGGCTCACCCTCTTCCGGGATGATCGCGATCTTGCGCTTGGCCTTGTAGTCGCGGACGAACTCGATGCGGCCGGAGACCTTGGCGATGACCGCGTTGTCCTTCGGCTTGCGGGCCTCGAACAGTTCGGCGACGCGCGGCAGACCACCGGTGATGTCGCGGGTCTTGGCGGCTTCGCGGCTGGCACGGGCGATGATGTCGCCCGCTTCGACCGTCTGGCCGTCCTCGACCGAGAGCGTGGTGCCCGGCGCCATCATGTAGCGGGCCGATTCGCCGCTCGCGTCGTCGAGAAGGGTGATGCGCGGACGCAGATCTTCCTTCTTCTTGGCGCGGGCCGTCGAACGGTCCTCGGTGACGACGCGGCTGGTCATGCCGGTGGCGTCATCGACGTGCTCGGTCAGCGTGCGGGTGTCGATCAGGTCCTGATACTTGATGATACCCGACGTCTCGGTGATGATCGGCAGGGTGAACGGATCCCACTCGGCCAGGCGTTCGCCCTGCTCGACCTTGGCGCCGTTCTTGTGCAGCAGCACCGTACCGTAAGGCACGCGGTGCAGTGCGCGTTCACGGCCCTCGGTGTCGAACAGCACGATCTCGCCGTTACGGGCCAGCGACAGCATGCGGCCGCGCTTGTCCACGATCGTCGGGATGTCGCGATATTCGACATGGCCCGCGCTGATCGCTTCGAGGTGGGAGGTTTCGTTCAGCTGCGCGGCACCGCCGATGTGGAAGGTACGCATGGTCAGCTGCGTGCCCGGCTCACCGATCGACTGCGCCGCGATGACGCCGACGGCTTCACCGATGTTCACCGGCGTACCGCGAGCGAGATCACGGCCGTAGCAGGTGCCGCAGACGCCCTGGGTCGCTTCGCAGATCAGCGGCGAGCGGATGCGCGCCGACTGCAGGCCGGTCACTTCGATCGCAGCCACGGCGGCTTCGTCGAGGAGCTGGCCCTTGGTCGCGATGACGTTGCCTTCCTTGTCGACGATGTCCTCGGCCAGGGTACGGCCCAGGATACGCTCGGCGAGCGAGGCGATCACCGAACCGCCCTGCACGATCGAACGCATTTCCAGCGCGCGCTCGGTGCCGCAGTCATCGACGACGACGACGCAGTCCTGCGAAACGTCGACCAGACGGCGGGTCAGGTAACCCGAGTTCGCCGTCTTGAGCGCCGTATCCGCGAGGCCCTTACGGGCGCCGTGGGTCGAGTTGAAGTATTCAAGAACGGTCAGACCTTCCTTGAAGTTCGAGATGATCGGCGTTTCGATGATCTCGCCCGACGGCTTGGCCATGAGGCCGCGCATACCGGCAAGCTGCTTCATCTGCGCCGGGCTACCACGCGCACCCGAGTGGCTCATCATGTAGATCGAGTTGATCTGTGCCATGCGGCCGGTTTCGGGGTCGATCGGCTGGGCCTTGATCTCGTCCATCATGGCGTTCGCAACCTGGTCGCCGCAGCGGCTCCAGGCGTCGATCACCTTGTTGTACTTCTCCTGCTGGGTGATGAGACCGTCCTGGTACTGCTGCTCGTAGTCGGCAACCAGTTCCTTGGTCTCGGCCACCAGCGCCACCTTCGAGTCCGGAATGATCATGTCATCCTTGCCGAAGGAGATGCCCGCGCGGAATGCGTTGCGGAAGCCGAGCGACATGATCGCGTCGGCGAACAGCACCGTGTCCTTCTGGCCGGTGTGACGGTAGACCTGATCGATGACGTCCCCGATTTCCTTCTTGGTGAGAAGGCGGTTGACGACGTCGAAGGGCACCGTGTGCGACTTCGGCAGGCATTCACCCAGGAGCATGCGGCCCGGGGTGGTCTGGAAGCGCTTCATGTACTGCTGACCGTTCTCGTCGGTCTGCGGCACGCGGGCCTCGATCTTCGAGTGCAGGGTCACCGCACCGACGTGCAGCGCCTGGTGCACTTCGGCCATGTCCGCGAACTTCATGCCCTCGCCCGGCTCACCGTCGCGGTCGAGCGACAGGTAGTACAGGCCGAGGATCATGTCCTGCGAAGGCACGATGATCGGCTTGCCGTTGGCGGGCGAGAGGATGTTGTTGGTCGACATCATCAGCACGCGCGCTTCGAGCTGGGCTTCCAGCGAGAGCGGCACGTGGACGGCCATCTGGTCACCGTCGAAGTCGGCGTTGAAGGCCGAGCAGACGAGCGGGTGCAGCTGGATCGCCTTGCCTTCGATCAGGACCGGCTCGAACGCCTGGATGCCCAGACGGTGCAGCGTCGGCGCGCGGTTCAGCATGACCGGGTGCTCGCGAATGACTTCGTCGAGGATGTCCCAGACTTCCTTGCGCTCCTTCTCGACCCACTTCTTGGCCTGCTTCAGGGTCATCGACAGACCCTTGGCGTCCAGACGGGCGTAGATGAACGGCTTGAACAGCTCGAGCGCCATCTTCTTCGGCAGGCCGCACTGGTGCAGCTTGAGTTCCGGACCGGTCACGATGACCGAACGGCCCGAGTAGTCGACGCGCTTACCGAGCAGGTTCTGACGGAAGCGGCCCTGCTTGCCCTTGAGCATGTCGGACAGTGACTTCAGCGGACGCTTGTTGGCGCCGGTGATGACGCGCCCACGGCGGCCGTTGTCGAACAGCGCGTCGACCGCTTCCTGCAGCATGCGCTTTTCGTTGCGCACGATGATGTCCGGCGCGCGCAGTTCGATCAGGCGCTTCAGACGGTTGTTGCGGTTGATGACGCGGCGATACAGGTCGTTGAGGTCCGAGGTCGCGAAGCGGCCACCGTCCAGCGGCACCAGCGGGCGCAGCTCTGGCGGGATGACCGGCACGACGTCGAGGATCATCCATTCGGGACGGTTGCCCGAATCGATGAACGATTCCACGACCTTGAGGCGCTTGATGATCTTCTTGGGCTTGAGTTCCGACTTGGTCGTCTCAAGTTCCTGCAGCAGATCCGCGCGCTCCTGCTCGAGGTCGAGGTTCATCAGCATGTGCTTGACGGCCTCGGCGCCGATGCCGGCCGAGAAGGCGTCTTCGCCATACTCGTCCTGCGCGTCGAGCATCTCGTCTTCGGTCAGGAGCTGGTACTTCTCGAGCGGGGTCAGGCCCGGCTCGATGACGATGTAGCTCTCGAAGTACAGGACGCGCTCAAGCAGCTTGAGCTGCATGTCGAGCAGCAGGCCGATGCGCGAAGGCAGCGACTTGAGGAACCAGATGTGCGCGACCGGGGCGGCCAGTTCGATGTGGCCCATGCGCTCGCGGCGCACCTTGGTCACGGTGACTTCGACGCCGCACTTTTCGCAGACGACGCCCTTGTACTTCATGCGCTTGTACTTGCCGCACAGGCACTCGTAGTCCTTCACGGGACCGAAGATGCGGGCGCAGAACAGGCCGTCACGCTCAGGCTTGAACGTGCGGTAGTTGATGGTTTCCGGCTTCTTGATCTCGCCGAAGGACCAGGAGCGGATGCGCTCGGGGCTCGCCAGTCCGATCTGGATCTGGTCGAACGTCTCGGGCTTGGCCATCTGGTTCGTGAACTTGGTCAGGTCGTTCATAGTTTTATCCCTCTAGAGGGTGAAATCTTGTCTGCAGGCGGGAGAGGGTGGGCGAGGCGCGAGGCCCCGCCCGATGTCCCTTACTCCGCCGCAAGCGCCACGCCGTCGTCGTCTTCGCCATCCTCGTGGCTGGCGAGTTCGACGTTGAGACCCAGCGAGCGCATTTCCTTGACGAGAACGTTGAAGCTCTCGGGAATGCCGGCCTCGAAGGTGTCGTCGCCCTTGACGATCGCTTCGTAGACCTTGGTGCGGCCGACAACGTCGTCCGACTTCACCGTCAGCATTTCCTGCAGGGTATACGCCGCGCCGTAGGCCTGGAGCGCCCAGACCTCCATCTCACCGAAGCGCTGGCCGCCGAACTGCGCCTTACCGCCCAGCGGCTGCTGGGTGACGAGCGAGTACGGACCGATCGAACGGGCGTGGATCTTGTCGTCGACAAGGTGGTGCAGCTTGAGCACGTACTTCATGCCCACCGTGACCTTGCGGTCGAAGCGGTCGCCGGTGCGGCCGTCAAACAAGTCAACCTGACCCGATTCGTCCAGACCCGCCAGCTTGAGCATGTCGGTGACGTCCTTCTCGACCGCGCCGTCGAACACCGGCGAGCCCATCGGCACGCCCTTGCGGACGGAGTCGGCGAACTCGACGATCTGGTCGTCCGTGCGCGTCGCGATGTCTTCGGCGTAGTTGTCGCCGTAGATTTCGGTCAGCAGTTCACGGACGGCCTCGGGCGGCTGCCCTGCGACCGGGTTGGGGTTGGCCACGCGCCATGCGTCCAGAGCATCGCCGATGCGCTTGCCCAGACCGCGTGCGGCCCAGCCAAGGTGCGTCTCGAAAATCTGGCCCACGTTCATGCGCGAAGGCACGCCGAGCGGGTTCATGACGAAGTCGACGGGGGTGCCGTCTTCGAGGAAGGGCATGTCTTCCAGCGGCAGGATGCGGCTGATGATGCCCTTGTTGCCGTGACGGCCGGCCATCTTGTCGCCCGGCTGCAGCTTGCGCTTCACCGCGACGAAGACCTTGACCATCTTCAGGACGCCCGGAGCCAGCTCGTCGCCGCGCTCCAGCTTTTCCTTGCGGTCCTCGAACTTCTCCTGGATCGCCTTCACGGTCGCGTCGTACTGGGTCTTCACCGCTTCGAGCTGCGACTGCATGTGGTCGTCCGCAACCGCGAACTTCCACCACTCGTGACGCTCCGCCTCACCGAGCAGTTCCTCGGTGATCTCGACGCCCTTCTTCAGGCCCTTGGGTGCCGAAGCCGCCGTCTGGCCCAGCAGCATGTCGCGCAGGCGGTTGTAGGTGGCGCGGTTGAGGATCGCACGCTCGTCCTCGCGGTCCTTGGCGAGGCGTTCGATTTCCTCGTTCTGGATCGCGCGGGTACGGTCGTCGACCTCGATGCCGTGGCGGTTGAAGACGCGCACGTCGACGATCGTGCCCGAGACGCCCGGCGGCAGACGCAGCGAGGTGTCGCGGACGTCCGAAGCCTTTTCGCCGAAGATGGCGCGCAGAAGCTTTTCTTCCGGCGTCATCGGGCTTTCGCCCTTAGGAGTGATCTTGCCGACGAGAATGTCACCGGGGTGAACCTCGGCGCCGACGTAGACGATGCCCGCTTCGTCGAGGTTGCGCAGGGCTTCCTCGCCGACGTTCGGGATGTCGCGGGTGATGTCTTCCGGCCCGAGCTTGGTGTCGCGGGCCATCACCTCGAACTCGTCGATGTGGATCGACGTGAACACGTCGTCCTTCACGATGCGCTCGGAGATGAGGATGGAGTCCTCGTAGTTGTAGCCGTTCCAGGGCATGAACGCGACGAGCACGTTGCGGCCCAGCGCCAGTTCGCCGAACTCGGTGGACGGACCGTCAGCGATGATGGTGCCGGCCTGAACCACTTCGCCCACCTTCACCAGCGGACGCTGGTTGATGCAGGTCGACTGGTTCGAACGCTCGAACTTCTGCAGACGGTAGATGTCGACGCCCGACTTGCCGGGTTCGATGTCGCCCGAAGCGCGGATCACGATACGGGTCGCGTCGACCTGGTCGACCACGCCTGCGCGGGCCGCCGAGATCGCAGCGCCCGAATCGCGCGCGACGGTCTCTTCCATGCCGGTGCCGACGTAAGGCGCATCGGCCTTGACGAGCGGCACGGCCTGACGCTGCATGTTCGAGCCCATGAGAGCGCGGTTGGCGTCGTCGTTTTCCAGGAACGGAATGAGCGATGCGGCGACCGAGACGAGCTGCTTGGGCGAAACGTCCATCAGCGTGATCTGGTCGCGCGGGCTCATCACGAATTCGCCGTTCTGGCGAGCCGAGACGAGTTCTTCCACGAACGAGCCGTCACCGTTCAGTTCGGCCGAAGCCTGCGCGACGGTGTGCTTCTGCTCTTCCATCGCCGAGAGGTAGACGACGTCCTTGGTCACCTTGCCCTCGTTGACCTTGCGGTACGGGGTTTCGATGAAGCCGTACTTGTTGACGCGCGCGAAGGTCGACAGCGAGTTGATCAGACCGATGTTCGGGCCTTCCGGCGTTTCGATCGGGCAGATGCGGCCGTAGTGGGTCGGGTGAACGTCGCGGACTTCGAAGCCGGCGCGCTCACGGGTCAGACCGCCCGGCCCAAGTGCCGAAACACGGCGCTTGTGAGTGACTTCCGAGAGCGGATTGGTCTGGTCCATGAACTGCGAGAGCTGCGAGGAACCGAAGAACTCGCGCACGGCGGCCACGGCGGGCTTGGCGTTGATGAGGTCGTTCGGCATGACCGTCGACACGTCCACCGACGACATGCGCTCCTTGACGGCGCGCTCCATGCGCAGCAGGCCGACGCGGTACTGGTTTTCCAGCAGTTCGCCCACCGAACGCACGCGGCGGTTGCCGAGGTTGTCGATGTCGTCGATTTCGCCCTTGCCGTCCTTCAGGCCGACAAGTTCCTTAACCACGGCGAGGATGTCCTCGACGCGCAGGGTGGTGACGGTGTCCTCGGCGTCGAGGCCGAGGCGCATGTTCATCTTGACGCGGCCCACGGCCGAGAGGTCATAGCGGTCGCCATCGAAGAACAGGCCGTCGAAGAGCGCTTCGGCGGTTTCCTTCGTCGGCGGCTCGCCCGGGCGCATGACCTTGTAGATCGCTTCCAGACCCATGTCGCGATTCTCGGCCTTGTCGGCCTTCATCGTGTTGCGGATCCAGGGGCCGGTGTTGACCTCGTCGATGTCGAGCAGCTCGATCTGGTCGAAGCCCGCCGCGTCGAGCGCGTCGAGGTTCTCCGGCGAAACTTCGTCACCGGCTTCGATGTAGATGCGGCCGGTCGACTCGTCGATCAGGTCCTTTGCCGAATAGCGGCCGAAGATTTCCTCGGTCGGCAGCAGCAGTTCTTCCAGACCGTCCTTCTGCGCCTTGTTGGCGGCGCGGGGGGAAATCTTCTGGCCGGCCGGGAATACGACCTCGCCCGACTTGGCGTCGACGATGTCGAAGGTTGGCTTGGCGCCGCGCCATGCTTCCGGAGCGTAGGGCAGCTGCCAGCCGCCGGTCCCGCGCTTCCAGGTCATCGTGGCGTAGAAGTAGTCGAGGATCGCCTCGCTATCGAGGCCCAGGGCATAGAGCAGCGAGGTGACCGGCAGCTTGCGCTTGCGGTCGATGCGCACGTTGACGATGTCCTTGGCGTCGAACTCGAAGTCCAGCCACGAACCGCGGTACGGGATCACGCGGGCAGCGAAGAGGTACTTGCCCGAAGCGTGGGTCTTGCCGCGGTCATGGTCGAACAGGACGCCCGGCGAACGGTGCATCTGCGAGACGATGACGCGCTCGGTGCCGTTGATGAAGAAGGTGCCGTTCTCCGTCATCAGGGGCATGTCGCCCATGTAGACGTCCTGCTCCTTGATATCGAGGACCGAGCGGGTTTCCGTTTCGGCGTCCACCTCGAACACGATCAGGCGCAGCGTGACCTTCATCGGCGCGGCGTAAGTGATGCCGCGCTGGCGGCATTCGGTCACGTCGTACTTGGGGTCTTCCAGCTCGTAGTGGACGAAGTCCAGCTCGCTGGTGCCCGCGAAGTCGCGGATCGGGAACACCGAGCGCAGGGTCTTCTCGAGGCCCGAAACGTAGCCGATCGACGGGTCCGAACGCAGGAACTGCTCGTAGCTCTCGCGCTGGACTTCGATCAGGTTGGGCATCTGGACGACTTCGTGGATGTCGCCGAAGATCTTGCGGATGCGCTTCTTGGTAGTGCGCACCAGCGGGGTGGTGTCGATGGGCTTGGTGGCCATGAGCTGGTCTTTGCCTCTTCGTGTGAGGGCCGAGTCGCGTCGGACGCGGCCTTCGTAAAAATTCGTCGTCGCGAGTGACGGTCACCTGCCCGAAAGCAGGCCATCCGGAACGCAAGAAAGGCCGCCTGGCACGCGGATTCCCGAGGATTGGGTCTCCATGCGGCCTGCAGCCTTCCACGTCGGATGAAATCCCGATCGCCTCCTTCCCGGGCGTGTCCCCGCGCATGGACCCGCCTTGCTCGAAGCGATCGAGCGAGGCCGCCATATAGGACTGCGCATGAAGGGTGTCAAATGGTCCTTCCCGGGGTGGAAAAGGATGCCGCACTGCAACGGCGCGGGAAATGGGTCGGGCTTCAAAAGGTGTGTTTGTGGAATCCCAGGCTGGCAGTGCGAGCTATGTTCATCTGGCGTAAATGTCGAAATACTGCCGGGAATTGATGAGCGAATGCCTCAATCATCAACTCGTCGCAGAGATTCATTCGACTTGTCCTGTATTTCGCAGATGCGGAACGACTTTCATGCAGTGGGCGCATTTCTACTTGCATGAAACATGTTGTTGTCCCCCGCTCGCCCCGCGCCGTGACCGCGATCGCCGCTGTCCTCGCGCTTTCCGCAATCCCGGCCGTCGAGGTCGCCTCTGCGCAGGATGTGCAGCGCTCGACGACGACACCCTCCCTGTCGCTGCCGCAGGACGTGACTGCGGGAGCGCCAGTCACGGCGACGCCCGCAACGCCGCCTGTGACGGCTGCCGTAACACTTCCCCCGGAAGCGAACGCTCCGGCGAATACGGCCAGCAGCCCGGCTACCACGGCGGGGACTTCGCCGCAGCAGGAGGGGTCGGCCCCATCCATTCCGGCCGCTCCGCCGACAGCGTCCACGCCAGCGCAGACCGTAGTGCTGCCGGAAGCTGCGGCGCCCGCTACTCCCGATGAAGCGCCGAATGAGGCGGTTGCCGGTCCTGCTCCGGTCCGCAGTGAGGCGGGGTCCGCTCCTGAGCGCACGGTGGCGGCACGTGCGTCGGCGCAAGCTGACCGTGCTCCGGCCCGGCCGCTGGTGCCGACGGCGCAAGAACGCGGGACCGCCGCCGACGGCGCGCTTGCCGAAGGTTCGGTGCCGCCTGCGGCTCCGGCGCCGGCCCGGGCAGCTGCACCTGCTCCGGCGCAGCCGGTGACTGCCGCGCCTGACGCCGATACCGGCGGCGACCTGCCCATGGCCGAGATCGCCGGCATTCTGGCTGCGCTCGGTGTAGCGGGGTTGGGCATCCTTGCGATGCGTCGCCGTCGCAGCGAGCCGGTTTATGAGGAGGTCGATTATGCGCCCGAGCCGCTTGAACGGGTTGCAGTTGCCGAGCCTGTTCCTGCCCCAGCTCCGGTCATGGAGATGCCGGAAGCGGCCATCATCGATCCTGCGCCTGTCTATCGTCCGTCGACTGTAGCCCCTGCTCCGGTCGCCCCGTCGGTCGCTGCGGGCAATTCTTCCGCCGCGATCCTGGCTGCCTCGCCGCTGCCGCAGACGCCCGAGGAGCGCTATGAACTGCTGGATGCGATGTCCGCCGCCGAGCCGGATGAAGGCAATCCCTTCACATCGCGCAAGGGGCGCCTGCGCCGTGCGCGCCTGCAGCTTCAGCATCGCGAGGCCGTGGAAGCCAAGAATCAGAATGCGGACACGCGCTTCGATTTCCGCACTTACAGGTCGTCGACCAAGGCTGCCGGAACCCCTGCAACCACCCGCCAGCTCACCGACGCCTGACCCGCCGGCTGTCACGCCCGGCAACGAGGGGCGGCTCCCATCCGGAGTCGCCCCTTTTGCGATCTCCACCTGGCATTGGACCTCTTTCAACCTGAATTATCGTTTTTCGATATTATCGATTGACGATAAGCGAGTCGTTGTTTATTGAATTTCGATATCAGGCATATCGGAGAACGAACAATGATCGCCACTGAAAGCCCTCGGGAGGCTCCACTGCTTCTCATGCTCGTACTCGCCGCAGTGTTCATGGCCGGCTTCTGCCTTCCTGTCGTGACCGCCCCTGCCGAAGCCTCGGCGCCGATCCAGGTCATCGTCGTCGGAGCGCGGGTTGCGCCCGCGCTGATGTGATCCGAAGCAAGGGAGTCGATCCGATGAACGTCATCACCCGCGACCCGCTGCTCGCCATTGCCAAGGGGGTGCTGTGGTTCCTCATGGCGGTCCTGACGCTCGCCATGGGCGCGAGCCTGCTGGCCGCGCCCTGCCTCGCCATCTTCCACGGATCGGCGGCGTCCGCGCTCGCCGAGCATGCGCCGGAGCTTCCGGCCGGCCGCTTTCTGTGGGCGATAGCGGGAATCCTGCTGCTGGCTTCGCTGCTCTGTGCGCTGCTGTTCCGGCTGTTCCAGCTGCTCAAGCGCATCGTCGATACGGTCGGCGAAGGTGATCCCTTCGTGCCCGTCAATGCCTCGCGCCTGACGCAGATGGCCTGGCTCACCCTTGCGGTACAGCTCGTCGGCCTGCCGATGTCCGGTATCGGGGCGTGGATCAATGCGATGACCGAAGGCCACGGCCATACCGATCTCGAGTTCATCGGGGGCGTCGACGGCAACGGCCTGCTGCTCATGCTGATCCTGTTCATTCTTGCCCGCGTCTTCCGCAAGGGCGCCCAGATGCGCGCCGACCTGGAAGGCATGGTGTGATGGGCGACGAAACCGAAGGGACCAGCATCGTGGTCAAACTGGACGACCTGCTCCACGCTCGCCGCATGACGCTGACCGAGCTGGCCGAGCGGATCGGCATTACCCTCGCCAACCTCTCCATCCTCAAGACGGGCAAGGCCAAGGCGATCCGCTTCTCTACGCTGGAGGCGATCTGCCGGGAGCTGGAATGCCAGCCGGGCGACCTGCTCGGGTACGACGGGTAATCCGCCGGTTCAGCTTGCCGTTTTCCGGAGCCCTCTTCTAAGGATCAAGGATCCGACAGAAGGGGGCATCCGCTCATGACCACGACCCGCAGCTGGCGACCATTCGGCGCTCGCGACCCGCACGAGCCGCACCGCGTCTCGACCCCGCTGGAGCTGCTGTTCGACCTTGTCATCGTCATCGCCGTCGCGAGCGCGGCCGAGGGTCTGCACCACGCCATCGCCGCAGGGCACCTCGGCATGGGGCTGGCGACTTTCGCGATGACCTTCTTCGCGACCTGGTGGGCCTGGATGAACTTCACCTGGTTCGCGTCTGCCTACGACAACGACGGGCCGGTCTATCGCATCATCACCTGCGCCATCATGGCGGGAGCGCTGGCGGTGGCTGCCGGTGTGCCGCGCGTCTTCGCGGGGGGTAGTCTGACGCTGGTGATCGTCGGCTACATCGTCATGCGGATCGCGATGGTGGCGTTCTGGCTGATCGCCGCGCGCGCGGACCCGAAGCATCGGGCGACGGCGGCGAGCTATGCTGTCGGCATCGCAGTAGTGCAGCTCTACTGGACGGTGGCGCTGCTCCTGCTGCGGCCTGCCGCGTTCGGCGCGGTCGCGGGGCTGTTCGTGCTGGGTGCGCTGCTGGAGATGGCGGTGCCGGTGCTTGCCGAGGCGCGGGGCAAGACGCCCTGGCACCACCACCACGTCGCCGAGCGGCACGGCCTGTTCGTCATCATCGTGCTGGGCGAGGTGCTGCTCTCCAGCGCGGCAGCCTTCACTTATGCTGACGCTCCCGCTTCAGGGCATGGCGGAGGACATACCGCCGAACTGATCGTGCTGGCCTTGTCTGCGCTGGCGATCACGTTCGCGATGTGGTGGCTCTATTTCTCGCAGGAAGGGCCGCTTGACCACGATCGCTTCGCCAGTTCGTTTCGCTGGAGCTATGCTCATGCCCTGATCTACGCCGGCGGTGCGGCGACCGGGGCGGGCTTCGCAGTCGCCATCGACAACGCGGCGGGGCAGGGGCACCACGCCGCGCCGCTCATCGGCGACCTGGCGGTGGCAGTGCCGCTGGCGGTGTACATGGCGGCCTTGTGGTTCGTGCGCGACCGACTGGTGCTGACGGGGCCGTGGCGGCACGGCCTGCTGGTCTTCGCGGCATTGGCGATCGCGGCGGGCCATCTCGGCCATTGGGCGCTTCCGGCTCTGGCGCTGTTGACGGTGCTGGCGGTGATCGCGCGCAGCCATGTGCAGTGTCGCCAGTCCTGAGAGCCCTTCCCTGACATGACCCGCGCAGAGCTGGCCGGTCTTGACTTTGATGCGCCGATCCGTCATTCGCCGCCCCGACTGATGGGGTGATTCCCGTCTGTCATCCGTCCGAGACCGCTGCTGAGGGTTACCCTCTTAATTTGCAGCCTAGACGGGGACAAGGAAATCACCCGGCCCACACTCCTTCGGAAGAGTGGTGCCAAGTTCGTGTTTCGACACGAAATACTCCTTCCCCTTCGACGGACTCGCCCGAGGTGCATTAGCACCCCGGACAATACGTAGCCGGCTACGAAGGGTTCGCCTTTCGTGGCCATTGTGAAGGAGTATGGCATGGATCGTTCGCAGAAAGCCGAATCGGTCGCCTCGCTCAACGCAGTCTTTTCCGAGGCCGGCGCGGTGGTCATCACCCGCAACCTCGGCATGTCGGTGGCCCAGTCCACCGCCCTGCGCGGAAAGATTCGTGATGCAGGCGCGACCTACAAGGTAGCGAAGAACCGTCTTGCCAAGCTTGCCATCGCGGAAACCGACTACGTCGGTATCGGCGACTTCCTGACCGGCCCGACGGCCATTGCCACCTCGGTGGACCCCGTCGCAGCTGCCAAGGCCGTCGTCGACTTCGCCAAGACGACCGACAAGATCGAGATCGTCGGCGGCGCGATGGGTTCGCAGGTTCTGACCCCCGAAGGTGTCAAGGCTCTCGCCTCGATGCCCTCGCTCGACGAACTGCGCGCCAAGCTCATCGGCCTCGTTCAGGCTCCGGCGACGAAGATCGCCCAGCTGCAGACCGCTCCGGCGGCCAAGCTGGCTCGCGTTTTCGCTGCCTACGCCGACAAGGCTGCCTGAGCGCTCGCTTAAGCAGAACGTTTCTTACGATTTATCCCGTTGCCGCATGAGGCGGTAGCGGGACCACAGATCAGGAGTTAAAATCATGGCCGATATCGCCAAGCTTGTTGAAGAACTGTCGCAGCTCACCGTTCTGGAAGCCGCTGACCTCGCCAAGGCTCTCGAAGAAGCATGGGGCGTCAGCGCCGCTGCTGCTGTCGCAGTTGCCCCGGCCGCTGGTGGCGCCGCTGCCGAAGCCGTTGAAGAGAAGACCGAATTCGACGTGATCCTCACCGGCGACGGTGGCAAGAAGATCAACGTCATCAAGGAAGTCCGCGCAATCACCGGCCTCGGCCTGGCTGAAGCCAAGGCTCTCGTCGAAGGCGCTCCCAAGGCCGTCAAGGAAGGCGCGACCAAGGCTGAAGCCGAAGAAATCAAGAAGAAGATCGAAGAAGCCGGCGGTACCGTCGAGCTCAAGTAATCTTCTTCCGGTTTTCTACCGGACAGATAACGTGAAGGGCGGTGCCGCAAGGTGCCGCCCTTTTCGCGTTCCGGTTCCGTAATCCTGCGTTCAGCTTCGAGGAGGCAGCTTCGTGTCCGCAAAGGGTCGAGTCACGAAGGAGAACATTCCCAATGCGAATGCCCCCCAGGAAGTATCTGATCGGTGCCGCCGTGCTCGCCCTGCTTGGCGCCGGAGCGGCAGAGGCCGCAAGCACGAAGTTGCACACCATGCAGGTCGATGCGCCCGATGGCTCGGTCGTCCACGTGCAGTACAGGGGCGACGTCGCACCCCGTGTCCAGTTCGTGCCTGCCGATGCCATGCAGCAAGCGGACGCGCCGGCGATGACGGATCCCTTCGCACATATGGCGCAGATCTCTGCGATGATGGATGCGCAGATGAACGCCATGATGCAGCGCGCGGCGCTCATGCAGCAGCAGGCGACCGCTATGCAGCAACATGCCACGGCCGCGAGCGCGGACGGCACTTCCCTCCCGGGCCTTGCGCTTGTCGGCGACATGCCCAAGGGCGCGCACGTCACCTATTATTCGTCGAGTACCGACGCGAACGGCTGCACCCGCTCTGTTGCCTACAGTTCGGACGGTTCAGGTGCCCAGCCCAGGATGACCGAGGCGGCCTCCGACGGTTGCGATGCGGCGAAGGCGCCATCTCAGGCGATCCCGGCCAAGGCCGAAGCTCCGGTCGAGCAGGCTCCCCCGCCCGGCCACAAGGCCTGAGTTCAGCGGGGTACCCCGCGACGTCCCCGGTCCCCTGGACGTCGAACGACAGGGCCTTGTGCCGGGACAGGCGCAAGGCCCTTTTCGTTACCCGGCTTGCGCCTGTCCCAGATGCAGCACGCTCGTCGGGCTGACCCACAAGGTGCGTGGACGGCGGTGCGCGATGAGCCAGCGTCCGCCCTCACGGCGCAGGCGATCCCGGTAGAAGCCGTTGTGGTCGAGACCGGCGGCGCTCGTCACCAGCCAGTAGGTGCGGGCCGTCGCCTCGTCGGGCGCGGTGAATTCGACATGGCAGGTGGTCAGGTGATGGCTCACGAAGCCCGGAGCCCCGTCCCGGGGAGGCGGAATCACGGATGGGGCGGTCATTCAGGCCCGGATGCCCTCCCGCCCTTCGATCGTGTCATGGGCCAGTTCTAGCATTCCGTCCGCCGTGAAGCAGTCCGCGTAGGCGTCCGCCTGCCGTGCGTCCCCGGCCTGCGTGCAGCGGGCCAGGTGTTGCTGAATCTGCGCGAGGGCGAGGGCATCCTCGGTTGTCATTTCAGCGTTTCGAGATAGTCGATGATCGCCTTGCGCTTATGGGCATCGGGGACCGGCAGCACCATCTTCGTGCCCGGGACCATCTTCATCGGCCCTTGCAGCCAGGTATCTAGGCTCTGGCGGTCCCATGTGATGTCCGAATCCTTGAGCGCCGCGCTGAACGCATAGCCCTCCACTGCGCCGGCCCTGGAGCCGACGATACCGTGCAGCGTCGGCCCGATACCGTTGCGCCCCGGCTCGGTGGAGTGACACGACCGACACGTCGCGAAGGCCATCGGCGCGGGGTCTGTGACTGCTGCCGGGCTGGCAGCGACCGGCGCGGTGGTCGCAGAGGATGAGGCCTGCTCTGGCGCTTTCTCGCCGCAGCCGGCCAGTGCGGTTGCCAGGGAAAGGGCGGCGATGATCGCGATCTGCTTCATGCGTGCTGGGTAATATATCTAAGGCGCGTGATAAAGCTCCCGACGAAATAGCTTCCCCTTGCAACAGCCAGCATCTATCGCGCGGCCGATGCGGGAGAGTAAGAAGAACCACCCCTTGCGCGACGAATTGCGCGCGACCCTGCGGCTGGCCGGGCCGCTGGCCCTTGCCAACATGCTGCAGATGGCGGTCTTCGCCGTGGACGTGATCTTCGTGGCGCGGCTTGGGCAGGAGGCGCTCGCGGCGTCGAGTCTGGCCGTCGCCATCGTCGCGGTAGTGATGATGGGCCTCAATGGCGTGACCGGCGCGGTCGCCCCGCTGATCGCCGCCGAGATCGGACGCAGGCGCAATTCGGTGCGCGAGGTGCGGCGTTCCGCACGCATGGCCTTGTGGCTCGCCCTCGGGCTGGGGCTCGTTGCCGTGGCGATCTGCTTTTTCGGTGAACAGATCATGCTGTTGACCGGCCAGAGCCCCCGTATTTCCGCCATCTCCGGGCATTTCATCCGGGTGATCTCGCTGGCGCTGGTGCCCATGGCGATCGCCAACGTGTTGCGCACTTTCGTATCCGCGCTGGGGCGACCGGTCTTCGCGACGGTGATCACGGCGCTGTCGATCGGCGTGAATGCGCTGGGCAACTATGCGCTGGTGTTCGGCAATCTCGGCATGCCTGCGCTCGGCCTGACCGGTTCGGCGCTGGCAAGCACGATCACCGCCTGCGTCACCGTGGTGGCTTACGTCGTGGCGATCCGAAGCGATCGCAACTTGCGCCGTTTCCATGTCTTCGGTCGGTTCTGGCGGCCGGAGTGGCAGCGCTTGCGCCAGATGCTGCGGCTCGGCCTGCCGATCTCCGCCACGCTGATCGCCGAGGGTGGGCTGTTCTCCGGCGCGGCCTTCCTGATGGGCCTCGTCGGAGAGGTCGAACTGGCCGCGCACACCGTCGCGCTGCAGATCGCCGCCTTTGCCTTCCAGGTGCCGTTCGGCATTGGCCAAGCGGCGACGATCCGGGTCGGCTATCACTACGGCGCCGGGGATCGCGAGGCGATCGGCCGGGCCGGATGGGTGGCGATCGCGATCGGGCTCGGCTTTGTCGGGCTGTCGGCGCTGGCGATGCTGACGATCCCGCGCACGATCATCTCCGCCTATGTCGACGTGTCTGCGCCCGCCAATGCGGCACTGGTCGCGCTGGCGGTGCAGTATCTCTTCATCGCCGCGATATTCCAGTTGACCGATGGCGTGCAGGCGATCGCCGCTGGCGTGCTGCGCGGCGTGCAGGACACGCGAATTCCCGCCGTCATCGCCATCGTCGGCTATTGGCTGGCGGGCTTTGCGACTTCGGTTGCGCTGGGGCTGTTCACGCCGCTCAAGGGCGTGGGCGTGTGGATAGGCCTCGCGGTCGGGCTGACGGTCGCGGCGATCCTGCTGCTCGGTCGCTGGCACTGGCGCGATCGATTCGGCCTTGTGCCCGAACGGTCGATGCCTATCTCTGCGCCGACTGTCGCACTGTCATAGAGCGATCATCTGCCGGGCGCACCAGTTCGCCGCGAAGTTGAACGGCAGATAAATTTTTTCTGCGAAGTCCCCATTGACGGCCCCATGGCACCGGACCATATCTCCGCCGTTGGCACTCTCCTTCACTGAGTGCCAAGTCCAGTTTTATACTTCGTTGGATCTAGGGAGACACCCAATGACTTTCCGCCCGCTGCACGACCGTGTTCTCGTGCGCCGCGTTGAAGCCGAGGAAAAGACCGCCGGCGGCATCATCATCCCCGACAGCGCCAAGGAAAAGCCCGCTGAAGGCGAAATCGTCTCGGTCGGCTCGGGCGCTCGCGCCGAGAACGGCACCGTGACCCCGCTCGACGTCAAGATCGGCGACCGCGTCTTGTTCGGCAAGTGGTCGGGCACCGAAGTCAAGGTCGGCGGCGAAGACCTGCTGATCATGAAGGAATCGGACATCCTCGGCGTCATCGCCTGAGCATCCGACCCAACATCTGTTTTTTGAAGGAATTCTAAAATGGCAGCCAAGGACGTAAAGTTCGGCCGTGACGCCCGCGAGCGCATTCTCGCCGGTGTCGACACCCTCGCCAACGCCGTCAAGGTGACTCTCGGCCCCAAGGGCCGCAACGTCGTCATCGAGAAGAGCTTCGGTGCGCCCCGCATCACCAAGGACGGTGTGTCGGTCGCCAAGGAGATCGAACTCAAGGACAAGTACGAGAACATGGGCGCGCAGATGCTGCGCGAAGTGGCCTCGAAGGCAAACGACAAGGCCGGTGACGGCACCACCACCGCGACCGTTCTCGCCCAGGCGATCGTGCGCGAAGGCATGAAGTCGGTTGCCGCCGGCACCAACCCGATGGACCTGAAGCGCGGCATCGACCTCGCTGTGGGCAAGGTCATCGCGAACCTCGCCGCCCGTTCGACCCCGGTTGCCGGTTCCTCGGAAATCGCCCAGGTCGGCATCATCTCGGCCAACGGTGACGTGGAAGTCGGCGAGAAGATCGCCGAAGCCATGGAAAAGGTCGGCAAGGAAGGCGTGATCACGGTCGAAGAGGCCAAGGGTCTCGAATTCGAACTCGACGTCGTCGAGGGCATGCAGTTCGATCGCGGTTACCTGTCGCCCTACTTCGTCACCAACCCCGAGAAGATGACGGTCGAGCTCGAGAACCCGTACATCCTCATCCACGAGAAGAAGCTGTCGTCGCTGCAGGCGCTGCTGCCGATCCTGGAAGCCGTGGTGCAGTCGGGCCGTCCGCTCCTCATCATCGCCGAGGACATCGAGGGTGAGGCTCTGGCCACGCTCGTCGTCAACAAGCTGCGTGGCGGCCTGAAGATCGCTGCCGTCAAGGCTCCGGGCTTCGGCGATCGCCGCAAGGCCATGCTGGGCGACATCGCCACGCTGACCGCCGGCGAGATGATCTCGGAAGACCTCGGCATCAAGCTCGAGACCGTGACCCTGGGCATGCTCGGTCAGGCCAAGAAGGTCACCATCGACAAGGACAACACCACGATCGTCGACGGCGCCGGTTCGGCCGAAGACATCAAGGGCCGCGTCGAGCAGATCCGCGCGCAGATCGAAGTCACCACTTCGGACTACGACCGCGAGAAGCTGCAGGAGCGCCTTGCGAAGCTGGCCGGCGGCGTTGCCGTGATCAAGGTCGGCGGTGCCACCGAAGTCGAGGTGAAGGAGCGCAAGGACCGCGTCGACGACGCGCTGCACGCGACCCGCGCCGCTGTTGAAGAAGGCATCGTCCCCGGTGGCGGCACCGCGCTGCTCTACGCGACCCGCGCTCTCGAAGGCCTCAAGGGTGCCAACGAAGACCAGACCCGCGGCATCGACATCGTCCGCAAGGCGATCACCGCACCGGTCAAGCAGATCGCCGAGAACGCCGGCAGCGACGGCGCCGTCGTCGCGGGCAAGCTGCTCGACCAGTCGGACGAAGGCATCGGCTTCAACGCCGCCACCGACGTCTACGAGAACCTGAAGGCCGCCGGCGTCATCGACCCCACCAAGGTCGTGCGCACCGCGCTGCAGGATGCCTCGTCGGTTGCCGGTCTGCTCATCACGACCGAAGCCGGTATCGTCGAGCGCGCCGACGACAAGCCCGCAATGCCCGCCATGCCCGGTGGCATGGGCGGCATGGGCGACATGGGCTTCTAAGAAGCACCTGACCCAGCGTCAGCACATCGAAGGGGCCGGGAGAGCAATCTCCCGGCCCTTTTGCTTGCGTGCCTTCGGGGGCTTCGACAAGCTCAGCCTGAGCGGCTTCGAGGGGGATACTCGCCATCCCCGCTCACGCTGAGCTTGTCGAAGGGTCAGGCACGGCTTGTCGAAGCCCCAAGGCGCACGCTGCGCTTTGCGTAAACTTCGTTCATCTGCGTGAAAGGAAAGTGCGCATTTGGGAAATCGCCGCAAGTCCAATGCAACTCATCGCTGGACTCTGGCGTTTCGTCGCTGGAACGTTAACCTTTTGGGAATATGGACGAAGGTAGGGTGTGGGCTGCATGACCGGGGCAGACCGACTTTTCGCGCGGTGCCGTAAGGGCGCCGGACGCTTTTTCGCTGCTGCGACGATGCTCGCGGCTGTCACATCACCGCATGTCGCGCAGGCAGAGCAGATCGATCCGCTCACCCGCCCGACCGAGCAGGTGGTGCAGGTCCAGAACAGCTTCGACGATATTTTCGGCACTGACCAACGCGGTCCCCGCACGTACAATTCCCCGTTCGGCCAGCAGCTTGCCGCCGTCGCCAATGCCTCGCAGGGGCGCATCGGCGTCGCTGCGATGGACCTCGCCAGCGGCCGCATGGTCGACGTGCTGGGCGACCAGCGCTTCCCGATGGCCAGCACCAGCAAGATCGCCATCGCCGCGACGTTCCTGGAAGGCGTGGACAAGGGCAAGTGGAGCCTGTCGAGCGAGTTTCCGCTGATGGTTCCGGTCGGCTCGGCACCGTTCTCCAGCGCGATCGCGCCGGTGAGGCCGGGTGAGTACATGTCTGCCACGCGCCTGATCGAGCTGATGATCACGCGCTCCAACAACTACGCGACCGACGCACTGCTGAAGGTCATCGGCGGTCCCAAGGCGGTCAATGCCTGGATCCAGCGCGCGGGGATCGACGACTGGCACATCGACCGCGACATCGCGACGCTGGTGCGCGACGATGGCGCGATCGATCCCGCCCGCGTCGTCGACAAGCGCGACAGCGCGACGCCCAAGGCCATGGTGAACCTGCTCTCGGGCATTTACCAGGGCAAGTGGCTGAGCCCGTCGAGCCGCAACGTCCTGCTCGGCGCGATGAGCCGCTGCCTGACCGGCAAGCGCCGCATTCCGGCCGGACTGCCTGCGGGGGTGGAGGTGTCCCACAAGACCGGCTCGCTCAACAATACCTCGAGCGACGTCGGCATCATCCAGACGCCCGATGGGCGGGTCTTTGCGGTCGCAATCTACGTGACCGGGCAGGGCGGTCGCCCCGGGCGCGAGACGCGCATCGCCAACATCGCGCGCACGATCTACAACGGCTATCAGGCCGAAGGTCCGAACTACCCGCGCAGCGCCTCGGCGCGCTGAGGTTACCCTTTCGTCATTGCGAGCGTAGCGAAGCAATCCAGATCCGTTCAACGCCGCTCTGGATTGCTTCGCTACGCTCGCAATGACGAGGTTGGTTCTACCCAAAGCGACCGTGAGCAAGACACAAAAAAGGGGCCGCGAAGGCCCCTTTTCCGTTTCTTCGATCCGACCAATCAGTTGGTGTGCGGATTGCCGTCGGTGTGATCGTCAAGTTCCTTGGCGACGTCGTTCGCTGCCTTCTCGGCGTCGGCGGCGATGTCGTCGGTGGTCTTCTCGGCGCTCTTGGCTGCATCCTTGGCGGCGTCGGCGGTGTCGTTGGCGGCCTGCGAGGCGGTGGCACCGGCATCGCCCAGCGCGTCGCCCACGTCCGAAGCGGTGTCGGAAAGGTCGTCACCGGCCGACGAAGCGGCTTCGCTGGCGGCGTCCTGGGTCTTTTCCGAGCAGGCGGCCAGCGACATGGCGGCTACGGCTGCTGCAGCAACGAAAACGATCTTGCGCATATTCTATCCCTCTTTCTGCGAGTTACCCCGTCGGCGAAAACGCCGCGTGAGCCTCTTCGACGGGCTCAGACCCGTGGGTACGAGGCGCAGTGCGGCGTTTCAAGCGCCCGGCGAAAACACTTGCGGACATGAACGGTTCCTGTGCGGTGAAGAAATGAGCGCTGCTGACGGCGCCGCATCGCGCTGCTAGGGGTTGCGGCATGGATTCCAAGCAGCACCTCTATCTCGTCGATGGCTCGGCCTATATCTTCCGCGCCTATCATCGCCTGCCGCCGCTCACCAACCCGGTGGGCACGCCTGTGGGCGCGGTCTACGGCTACACGACGATGCTGTGGAAGCTGGCCGAGGATCTCAACAAGGCCGACGGTCCGACGCATCTGGCGGTGATTCTCGACGCGGGCAGCCACTCGTTCCGCAACGACATCTACGAGGACTACAAGGCCAACCGCCCGCCTCCGCCCGAGGATCTGGTCCCGCAGTTCCCGCTGATCCGCGATGCGACGCGCGCGTTCTCGCTGCCGTGCATCGAGGAGCAGGGTCTTGAGGCGGACGACCTCATCGCCTCCTACGCCCGCGCCGCGACTGCGCAGGGCTGGGACGTGACGATCGTGTCCTCGGACAAGGACCTCATGCAGCTGGTCGGCAAGTGCGGCATCGGCGGCGGCTGCGTCGACATGCTCGACACGATGAAGAACCAGCGCATCGACATTCCCGAAGTGATCGAGAAGTTCGGCGTTCCTCCGGAGAAGGTCGGCGATGTGCTCGCGCTGATGGGCGACGCGGTGGACAACGTGCCCGGCGTCTACGGCGTCGGCCCCAAGACCGCGACGAAGCTGATCCAGGACTACGGCGATCTCGAATCCGCGCTCGCCGCCGCGCCGGAGATGAAGAAGTCCAAGCTGCAGGAGCGCCTGATCGAGCAGGCCGAGCAGGCCCGCCTGTCCAAGGTGCTGGTGACGCTGAAGGAGGATTGCACCCTCCCGATGGCGCTCGACGATTTCAAGCTCGACGCGATTCCGCCCGAGCCGCTGGCGGCGTTTCTCTCCACTCACGGCTTCACCAGCCTCCTGAAGCGCCTCGACACCGGCCACGGCAGCCCTGAGCGTGCGACGCAGCTGAACCCTGCCATGGCGACGACCGCAGCCTCCAGCCCGACCGAAGGCGCGGCGCGTCAGCCGCTGCCCGAATGGCCCGCGATCGATCGCGATGCTTACGAGTGCGTGACGACGGAGGCGCAGCTCGACGAGTGGATCGCGAAGGCCTTCGCCGCGCGGCTGGTCGCGGTGGACACCGAAACCTCGATGCTCGACGCGATGCGCGCCGATCTCGCAGGCATCAGTCTCGCGGTCGGGCCGAACGAAGCTTGCTACATCCCGCTGGGCCATGGTGGCAGCGATATGTTCGCCGAAAGGCCCGTTCAGGTGCCGTTGAGTGCCGCTGTGTCCCGCCTAAAGCCGCTGCTGGAGAGCGATGCGGTGCTCAAGGTCGGTCAGAACATCAAGTACGACCTCAACGTGCTGGCCCGCCACGGTATTGCGGTGGCGCCGATCGACGACACGATGATCGTCAGCTTCTGCCTCGACGCCGGCCGCCAGATCGAAGGTATCGGCGGCGGGCATGGCATGGACGAGCTTTCGCAGCGCCACCTCGGCCATACCACGCTGACTTTCAAGGAAATCTGCGGCACCGGCAAGAAGGCGATCCCCTTTGGCGAAGTCCCGCTCGACCGTGCGACGCAGTACGCCGCGGAGGACGCCGACGTTACCTGGCGCCTGCACTCGGCGCTGAAACCGCGCCTGTCCTACGAAGGTGGCACCCGCATCTACGAGCGCGTCGACCGCCCGCTGATCCCGGTCGTCGCGCAGATGGAGCGCCACGGGGTCAAGGTCGATCGCGAGAAATTGTCCGGCCTTTCCAGCCAGTTCGCTGAGGCCATCGGCGCGCTGGAAAAGGAGATCTTCGAAAAGGTCGGCCAGGAGTTCACCATCGGCAGCCCCAAGCAACTGGGCGACATTCTGTTCGACAAGCTCGGCTACAAGGGCGGCAAGAAGGGCAAGAGCGGCCAGTATTCCACCGACCAGTCGGTGCTCGAAAAGCTGGCCGCCGAGGGCGAGGTGGTTGCCACCAAGGTGCTGGAATGGCGCCAGCTTTCCAAGCTGCGCTCCACCTACACCGAGGCGCTGCAGGCCGCGATCAACCCGGAGACGGGCCGCGTCCACACCAGCTACAGCCTCGTCGGCGCGCAGACCGGGCGTCTGTCCTCGACCGACCCGAACCTGCAGAACATCCCGATCCGCACCGAGATCGGCCGCCAGATCCGCCACTGCTTCGTCGCCGAGCCGGGCAATGTCCTGCTCGCGGCGGACTATTCGCAGATCGAACTGCGCCTCGCCGCGCACATGGCCGACGTGCCCAGCCTCAAGGAGGCGTTCGCGGCGGGCGAGGACATCCACTCCCGCACGGCGATGGAGATGTTCGGCACCGTCGATCGCGACACGCGCGGCCGGGCCAAGACGATCAACTTCGCGATCCTCTACGGTATTTCGCGCTGGGGGCTCGCGGGGCGTCTGGGCACGTCCTCGGACGAGGCGCAGGCGATGATCGACCGTTATTTCGAGCGCTTCCCGGGCATCCAGCGCTACATTCACGAGACGCTGGAGAGCGTGCGCGCCAAGGGCTATTCCGAGACGCTGTTCGGCCGCAAGACGTGGTTTCCGCGCGTCAATTCCAAGAACCAGGCCGAGCGCCAGGGTTCCGAGCGCGCGGCGATCAACGCGCCGATCCAGGGCACCAGCGCGGACATCATCAAGCGGGCGATGGCGCGCATGACCCCGGCGCTTGTCGAGGCGGGCCTGCCGAACGTGCGCATGCTGCTGCAGGTGCACGACGAACTCGTCTTCGAACTGCCCGAGGGCGATGTCGCGGCGGCCTCTCCGGTGATCGAGCGGGTGATGGCTGAGGCGGCGATGCCCGCCGTGACGCTGGACGTGCCGCTGGGGATCGAGATCGGCTTTGGTGAAAGCTGGGGCGCGGCGCACTGAGCCTTGTGCCCCGCCTCGGGGCCTTCGACAAGCTCAGGTTGAGCGGGATTAGGGGTTCTTCCGGTCCCGCTCACTTGGGGATAGCCCTTAAATCCCGCTTACCCTGAGCCCTTCGAAGGATTGGTTCTCGGCGCAACGCCCGTCTGGTGCGACCGTCTGCGAAACTGCTGCACTGCAGCATCGTTTGCTCCCCATGATCGACTTCATCGAGAGCCACATTGCGGGCCTTCCGAACTGGGCCGAAAGACCCGTGGTCGCCATCATCGCCGCGCTGATCGGCGTGGTGCTGGCGCTGGTCTTCCATAAAGTGCTGTTCCGCGTCCTCGTTCGGGTGGCGCGAGGAAGCACCAGCGATGCCGACGACCTCGTCGTCAACCGCCTTGAACGCCCTACCCGCTGGGCCTTCGTCTCCATCGGCGTGGTCTTCGCCGCGCGCGAGGCCTCGGCGCTGCAGGCGGTGTGGGAGCGCTTTGCCCCCTTCATCATGCCGTTGCTCACCGGCTGGGTCGCGATTGCCATCCTGCGGGCCTTCATCGAGGCGATGATCCTGCGAGCCGACATCACCGTCGAGAACAACCGCAACGCCCGTCGCCGCCGCACCCGCCTTGGCATCATGAGCCGCCTCGGCACGTTCCTGATCGTGTTCCTGACGATCTCGGGCATGTTGGCCTCGATCCCCGGCGTGAAGGAGATCGGCGTCACCCTGATGGCCTCGGCCGGCCTTGCCGCGCTGGCCGTCGGTGCCGCCGCACAGCCTGCCCTCAAGGCCCTGATCGCGGGCATCCAGATGGCGATGACCGAGCCGATCTCGATCGACGACGTCATCATCCTCGACGGCGAATGGGGCCGGATCGAGGACATCCGCACCACTTACGTCGTCGTGCGCCTGTGGGACGACCGCCGCCTTGTCGTCCCCTCCAACCGCTTCCTCGAAGACACCTTCCAGAACTGGACCAAGACCACCTCGCAGCTGCTCGGCACGGTGTTCCTCTATCTGGATCAGGGCACCGACATCGGCCCGATCCGTGAGGAATATACCCGTCAGATCAAGGCCCACCGCCTGTGGGACCGGCGCGCGCAGATACTCCAGGTCACCGACTGCCGCGACGCCACCCTCGAAGTGCGCCTGCTGATGAGCGCCAAGGACGGCCCCACCCTGTTCGACCTGCGCTGCGAAATCCGCGAGGGCATGATGGACTGGATTCGCCGTGAGCAGCCCGAGGCCATCGCCCGCCGCCGCCAGTTGCAGGTCGCGCCGATGGAACTGAGCCCGGCGCCGGCCATGGTCGAGGCGCTGACCGGCAGCATGGCTAATGGTAACGGTAGTGGGTCACGATCGCCTCATTGACCACAGCCGCGCGATTCGAAACGAGGCGGCGGACGACACGGCGTGCACCGATTTGTCGCACTGCGTAGGCTTTATCGATATATTTCAGTTCTATATCGGCGCGCTTGCAACAAATGTGGCGAGCGCGCCACAGCGGTGGCCGCGCGGTGCTTCGCGCATCGCTGTGTCTTGAAACCGTCACACAGCTTTGATTATGCCGGTCCCGGCAGCGGGTTACGGGCTGCCATCGAAGACGGCCGTTGGCGGACGATTGTGCTTCCTCATAGCGGGATGATCCCGCGCCATTGACGCCCCGCGAGGGGCCAGCTTGAGGTCGTGTTTCAAATGCATAAGTATCGCCTGCTCGCCGCCACCGCGGCGAGCGCCGCCGTCGCTTGCGCGCTCGGCTCCGCCCCCGCACGGGCGCAGTCGACCGGCTCGCTCGACTTCGAGAACTCCGAGATCGTCGTCACCGGCAAGGTCGACAACGGCATCGCGGGCCTCAAGATTCCCGACACCCCCAAGGCCAAGCAGGTCATGACGCAGGAGCTGATCGCTCGCCAGACCCCCGGGCAGTCGGTCGATGACATCATCAACATGATGCCCGGCGTCAGCTTCCAGAACAACGATGGCTACGGCTCCTCGGGCGGCACGTTGATGATCCGCGGCTTCGATGACAGCCGCATCTCGCAGACCTTCGACGGCATCCCGCTCAACGACACCGGCAACTACGCGATCTACTCGAACCAGATGCTCGACCCCGAGCTGATCGAGCAGGTCAACGTGAACCTGGGCACTACCGATGTCGACTCGCCCACCGCATCGGCCTCGGGTTCGACGGTAAACTACCGCTCGATCGTGCCGGACCACGAATTCGGCGCGCGGATGGTCGGCACGCTGGGCGACTACAACAAGATGCGCATCTTCGGGATGATCAACACCGGCGACCTCAACTCGTCCGGCACCCGCGCCTGGTTCGCGGCCTCGAAGGACACCTACGACGTCGCCTACGGCGGCGTGGGCAAGATCGACAAGACCCAGCTCAACGCCAAGATCTATCAGCCGCTGGGCGACAATGGGGACTTCATCTCGATCGCCGGGCACTACAACGTCAACCACAACAACTACTACCCCTCGGTCCGCCTCGTTACCGACGCCTATCCGAACAACACCGGCGTCAATTCCAGCAGCTCGGGCCGCTTCCCGACCAGCAAGGCCGAGCGTGACGACTACTCGCTCGACAACTGCTCGGCGGCTGACGGCGTTACCGGCGTGGCAGATGCAGCGACTACCTGCGGCGCTTCGTGGGAGTGGCGCTACAACCCGTCGCGCACCTGGAACATCCGCATGAACTCCAGGTTCACGCTGAGCGATCGCCTGACCCTGACCGTCGATCCCTATCTCCAGTACACCTCGGCCAACGGCGGCGGCACCGTTTCGGCCAAGGAAGGCTTGTACACCGGCACGACCGCCAACCCGGTCTCGGCGATCAGCGGCTACATCGGCGGCACCCCCTACTTCGGCGGGGTCGATCTCAACGGCGACGGCGACACGCTCGACACCGTGCTCCTCTCCGCCCCCAGCCAGACCGAGACCTGGCGCCTCGGCGTCCTCGCCTCGCTGATCTACGACCTCAGCGACACCCAGCGCTTCCGCGTTTCCTACGCCTGGGATCGCGGCCGCCACCGCCAGACCGGCGAGCTGGGCTACGTCAACAGCAACGGCTTCGCCTCGTCCTATTTCAACAACGACGACCCGCTCGTCGATGCCGACGGCAACGTCCTGCAGAAGCGCGACCGCCTGTCCTACGCGATCCTGCACCAGATCTCGGGCGAGTATTCGGGCGAGTTCGGTGCGCTGCACCTCAATGCGGGCCTCGCGCTCAAGAACCTGCGTCGCAACCTGACGCAGAACTGTCTGACCACCAGCGCCAGCGGCAGCGTCACCTGCTTCGGCAGCAACAGCGAGGATCAGGCTACCTACGAGGCGTACCTGACCTCGCTCGGCACCACCTACACCGGCGCGATGCACAAGACGTTCTCGTACACCCGCGCCTTGCCCAACATCGGCGCGACGTTCGCCTTCACCCCGGCCATCACCGCCTTCGCGAACTACTCGAAGGGCATTCAGGTCCCGGGCACGGACAACCTCTACAACTCGTTCTACTACGACGGGGAATCGGCTGCGAAGCCCGAGACGACCGACAACTTCGACCTCGGCGTGCGCTACCAGAGCGGCATCCTGCAGGGCTCGCTGGGCGGCTGGTACACGATCTTCAGCAACCGCCTGTCGTCCGCCTATGACCCGGACACGCAGACCTCGGTCTACACCAACCTCGGCCGGGTCGATCGCTACGGCATCGATGCCAGCCTTGCGGTGAAGCCGGACAGCCACTTCTCGGCCTCGGTGTTCTATTCGTACCTGTGGTCGAAGATCAAGGACGACGTCCAGACCGGGGCGAGCACGTACGCCGATACCTCGGGCAACATGGAAGGCGCCGTGCCGCACTACACCCTGGGTGGCCGCGTGCAGGGCGAGTTCGGGCCGCTGTCGGTCGGGCTCGAGGCCAAGCGCACCGGCGCGCGGTACTACAACGACCTGAATACCCCGGTCTACACCAGCGCCGGCGTGCAGGTCTACGGCGCCAAGGTCCCGGCCTACACCACCGTCAACCTCGATGCGCGCCTCAACGCCGCGTTCCTCGGCCTTGGCGAGAAGACCTACCTGCAGTTCAACGTCACCAACCTGTTCGACAAGTTCTACGTCGGCGGTTTCGACGATGCGGGCGTGTCCAACACCTCGACCGTCTATGCCTACATAGGCGCTCCGCGCACGATCTCGGGCTCGATCAACATGCAGTTCTGATCCTTTCCGGATCGGGGGGAGAAGGGCGCTCCGGTTTTGGCCGGGGCGCCCTTTTTCATGACTGCGCCCGGATTTCGCGCCTGACTTCGCGAACTTGGGCGGCGATCTGGTCGAGGTGCTTGTCCCAGGTTCCGCAGCAGCCGCCGAAGATGTCCACCTGCGGATGGCGCCCGGCGAAACCCGCGATGCGGTTGCCGAGGTCGACGGGATCGCCTTCCTCCAGATGGCCGATCGAGCACAGTTCGATCTTGTCCCGGGCGCTGGCGTTGGGTCGCAGGCTGCGCACCCGGGAAGCCCAATCCCCCGGCTCGAAGGCAGGTTCGAATTCGATCGGGTGCGAGCAGTTGATGCCGTAATAGTCCGGCCGGGCATCGCCGGTTTCGGCATCCACCGTCTCGATCGCGTCCTTCAGGCTCACGCCCGACTTCAGCCGGTGGTCGCCGTCCAGCATGAACGAGATGCCCAGCGGCAGGCCGATGCGGGCGGCGGCGCGGGCTACGCCGATCGCCTCGGGCACGCCGTTGAAGGTCGCGGCCCAGACGAAGTCCACCCCGGCGCGCTTCAGGACCTCCAGCTGGAAGGCGTGGTAGTCCTCGGCTTCCTCGGCCGTGATCGTGCGGTTGAGGGCATAGGCATCGCCGCGCGGGCCGACCTGTCCGCCGATGAGCAGGCCGGGAAGCCGGTCGCGCCAGGGCTCCGCAACATCGCGCAGGAAGGCGATGGACCGTTCGAGCGCATCGGCGAGGCCATCGCGCGAATAGCCCAGTTTCTCGGCCCAGTCGGGGCTGCCCCGATAGTCTAGGCCGGAGAGCATCGCCACGAAGCCGTGGCGCGCCGCGACCTCCAGCACAGCTTCATACATCGCCTTGAGGTCCGCCATCGCCGCCGGATCGTCGAGCAGCGGGTACATGGCGAATTCGGGCAGGTCGTGCCCGTGGCGGTACTGGATCTCGGTCTCCTGCCCGCCTTCGGTCAGGTAGAAGACACCCTGCTGCTGCGGAGCAAACCCGGCCATTCGGCGAACTCCCCCCTCACTGGTGGCGCGAACATACCCGATCGCGGCGGGGACCAGAAGCGGTAATCAGGCGCGGTACAAGGTGACGCAGGTTTACACGGTTTACACGGTCCAGAGGGAAAAGTGTCACCTTGGGGCCGTTTCGGGGCCGAAAGTGTCACCTTGCAGGGCAAATGTGTCACCTTGCGCGCCCGATGTGTCACCTTGTGGTGTAACCTTGTGTGTAAAGGTGTCACCTTGTGCGGCTTGGCGTTCCTGCCGGAAGAGGGCGCCCCAGGCCAGTCCCTCGTCCCAGACCTCGGCGAACTGCGGCCCGAGCCGCGCGCGCAGGCGATAGGCCGACTGGCGAGACATCCCCACCTCCCGCGCCGCCGCCGCAACCCCTCCCGTCCGAGCCAGCGCCGCGACGAAGGCATGAACCCTGGCTCTGGTCCAACGATAGTCGGCGTTGCTCCGGCGGGGCGATCTGGGTGCGCGGGGTTGGGTCATGTCGGGGAGGGTATGACGGGGCTGGGCATGTAGGAAAGTGGGGTGTGGGATGAGTTCGCTAGCGACCGCTCCCCGCCCCTATTGGGCTGATACTCCGCAATTCTGAGTGTGCAGCAAGCCGCCGTTAAACTCTCGAATGGCCCCGCGCATTGCTATTCTAGGCGGTCAATTTTTCCGCGAAGGCGACGAGACGGGCCATCCTCGCCTTTATGAAACCGTCATAGTCGTCGTTAAACTCCTCCGCTGCACAGAAGGCTGACGCGAGTGTCTCGTCGAGGTTGTGTTCGGACCCGCCCAAATCTTGCAAATATACCGAGGGTCGTTTCTTGCCGATGTTTCTATTTTCCGCCGCGCTAAGAAAGCAGAAATTTGCAAGCATATTAATTGATGGCTCATCATACCCACTGTCACGCAAAAATGCTCGCGGGTAAGTATGATGAAATTCAGACCTGTTGTAGCCTTGCAGCACCCGATCGAGGTCAATTTCTTTGCCCGACAACAAGCTTTTCGGCGAGTTGTTGGACAGTAGAAGAACAAAGGTCTTTGTGGCAGCAGCGCCCACCCGGAACGTGCTTTTGAAGAACGTTTCTTCAACTTTTAAGTCAATTTCGCCAAAGGTGTTTGGCTGGCCATTTTTCAGAAGCTCTGCCTGTTGAATATCGTGGATAGTAGTCTTGCGTGTTTGGCTGGAGTATCGAGCAGAAAAGCAAGTTCGCCAGAACCACCGCTTCAAACGGTTATAGGTTGCCGCATTATATACGACATCCTTTCCTTCAGGCTCGGCGAAGAAAACCGCAAGCGGGACAAGCATAGCAGGGTAGGGCAGCAGCTTTAGGTGCACAACCTTCAGCTGCGTTCTGAGAAAGTCGATCGCGCCGCGAATACCCTGTTCGACTCGGGGAAATTGTGCACGAACGTCTGATCCGTTCAAGTTTAGTAGTGTTTCTGGTCCAGGCTCACCCGCCAAAATCCCCGCAACGCAACTTAGAATCAAGTCAGAATCGTCACCAACACCCGCAAAGCCGAAGTCTGACAAATCGTCCCGAAGGTCGCGAAATTTGTCCAGAAGATCAAAATCTTCGCTCCAAGTCCAGGCCGACAGAAGTTGCAATGTATCGAGTGCGACGCCTAAATGATTGATTCTCTCAAATACAATGGCGACGATTGATCGGTCCTCACTTTTAAGTACCTGAACGGGAATAGTGACCTCTTTAAACTTCTCCTGAAGCTTATCTATAGTGGCAATTCTTGTTTTGTCTAAATGTTCGGTGTTGGCGCGATAGCCAACGGAATCAAATAGGACGCGCATTGGGAAATATCGATGACGTTCGGCGTCTTCGATTTTTTCCAGCGCGACAAAGGCACTGTCTTGAGGGTTGTCGCCCGCATCTAGATCGAAATAGATGTCCATCCAATCGGGATTCTTTTCAGGCTGTAGTTCGGTCTGAAACACCGTGAAGATAGATGTCAGGCGTTGTTGTCCGTCCAGCACGTAGTCAATTGGATATTCCGCTTCTGGGTTGGGTAAAATAAACGTGCCTAGCCGGCGTTCGGCAGCTAATTGTTGTTTGGTTCGCCAAAAAAGAAGAGAGCCAAACGGATATCCCTTGTAAATACTATCTAAAAGATGGGCTACTCTGTCCATTTCCCAAACAAAGCCACGCTGAAACGCGGGTATTCTAATCTCACCGCTGGTAACGGAATCTAGTATCTTACGGATCGAGTAATACCAAGACTCTCTGATCATGACCCATGCGCCCACTGGCGCAAGCCGATGGACA
>NZ_JBMDIO010000037.1:0-49437 GCF_057808725.1 Novosphingobium sp. FG90 | reverse complement strand
CACGATGGCCTGGTTTTACGCCGCCCCATGGCCGACTTTTGCTCCGCCGTTGACATAGAACCAGTGCCGCACGGTCGAAACAGGCGGAAAGCAAGGCGGCAGCATCCGCCAGGGCAAGCCCCCGCGCAGCAAGTATAGGATAGCCTCGACAATGCGCCGCAGCGACCATTTGCGAGGTCGCCCGACATGTGATGCTGGTGGCAGCAATGGTTCCAGAACCGCCCACTCGGCATCAGTCATATCACTTGGCAAAGTCAGCCCGCTTCGCGCATGAAGGGCGCGAGTGGTATCGGTCCACATCGTTGTATCCATGGTAGTTTTTGGCGAAACTCATGAATCAACGACAGGTCAGGCCGTCAAGCTAACCTGCTGATACCACTCAACTTAATTTCCGATCGGGCTCTTATAGTTTATTGATAGTTAAACTTTGGGGCGGAGAGTAAGCCGAGTCGCCCATGACATGGCGATTTATGGAAAACAGAAGGCCATAGCAACGAATCCTGCGAAAGCAAATCGCACTGTAAATTTCTCGGTAGAAGGAAGATCAACAAGAGGATTTAGCAATAATTATATTAAAGCCAGACTCAAATCGGCAATCTCAAACGGGAATATCTGGCCCGCTTTTCAGCCTATTGTATCAATTGACTCCGGACATCTCGCAGGTTTCGAGATTTTGGCTCGATGGACGGCATCCGGGGGAAGGAACATTCCGCCAGATCACTTCATCCCGCTGCTGGAAAAGCATAATCTGATTGATGATCTTACCAAGGCTTTGATACGATCCTCATGTGCGCAGGCCAGAGATTGGCCCGGCACATTCTTCATCGCTTTCAACATTTCCCCATGTCAACTCCTGCATGAGGAAATGCCTGACTGGCTCATGGCGGAAGAAGTTCGGGCAGGTTTTCCACTGAATCGTCTTCAGATTGAAGTCACCGAAGGATCGCTCCATTCTCAGGAGGAAACAGCATACGCTACGCTTCGGAAACTGGATTCCCTGGGCGTTAAAGTGTCGATCGATGATTTCGGGACCGGCTATTCCAGTCTCGCAAGACTGGAAGCCTTTCCGTTCAGAAAGCTCAAGATCGATGCTCGCTTTGTACGTGGCCTGGACCGGGATGCGGGGAAGCGGCGAATTGCAGCTGCCATCATTGGTCTCGGACAAAGCCTTGGAATTACCGTTGTCGCAGAAGGCGTAGAATCGGAGAAGGAAGCCTCGATTCTATCGGATCTTGGTTGTCCGCTGGGCCAAGGCTGGCTTTTTGGTGCGGGAGTGCCGGCCCACGAGGCTCGCGAGATGGTAGATGGACTGGGAACACCTCACACCGATACCCCACCTTTACTCGACGCCTCGCCGTTTCAGCAACTCCATCAGCTCCGATCCCTGTACCAACAGTCCCCCGCGGGGCTATGCTTCCTGGATGTGAACTTGCGCCACGTACGCGTGAACGATCTCTTCGCCAAGATGCTGGGAGCCAGTTCATTTCAAATTACGGGTAAGACAATTGATGAGGTATTATCCGACCCCACTCTCGACCAACTCCGAGAAATATTGAACGCAGCGCTGAAAAATGACCATACTCCCACTCAGGAAGTCGTTATAGCCGAACGAGACTATCAAGTATTTGTACAAAAGGTTGTCGATGTAGGCGGCGACGTCATCGGTCTTTCGTTAGTGACAGTCGATGTCACAGAACAGAAGCACATCATTCGCAAGCTTCACCTTAGCGATGCGCATTTCCGGCACCTTGCAGAAGTGAGTCCGACGATTGCCTGGGCAGCCAGGCCTGATGGAACCGTAGATTATATCAGCCCATTAGCGACGGACATCGAGGGCGAAGCAATGCAAAAGAGAATTGATCGCTGGTATAGCAAAATGCACACGGACGATCTCGCACGGGTTCGTGCGGAATGGCTTGCCTGGTTGCCGTCAGTGCGACCGTTTTCGACCACATTTCGAATGGCGCAAACGGGAGGAAATTATCTCCTCATGAGAAGTCGGGCACATCCTCAGCTCGATGAGAATGGAGCAGTTATCAGATGGAATGGGATGATATCACCCCTGATCGTCGATGAAGGGGCGTAATCGAAGAAACTTTTGGTCTGCCTGGTGTAACACGGTGCCCATCACGTTACCTCGCCTTCACCGGGTCAGGGAGAACTCCACCGGCACGACCAGTTCCAGCGTTTCGCCGGGTTTGTCGTCGGGCGGCTTGGGAAGTGGTGATGCCCGTTTTGCAAGCGCAACCGCTTCGCGATCGAGGTCAGGAAAGCTCGAAGACCGTTCGAGGCGGGATGATAGGACCTTGCCTTCGCGGTCCATCACGAAACGAATCCAGGGCGCTCCCTGTTGCCCCCGCGCCATCGCCGCACGCGGATATTGGCGATGCTTGTTGAGCGCCGCAAGGACGCGGCCTTCCCAGCTATCGGCTCCGTGGCTTGCCACCTGAGGCGCCAATGGCGCGGGCATGGTCTCGGGCGCGGCCGTCTCCGGTTCCGTTGGCGCCGGATGAGTGGGCGTGGGCGTCACTCGCGGTAAGGGCACCGACACCGGCGGGATCGGCACGATCGTGCGTTCAACCAGTTGCACCTTGGGCCGCTCCGTAGACTTTTCCGTCCTCTCGACCGGCCTGAGCGCATCCTTCTCTTCCGGCTGAATCTCTGGGGGTGATGCGGGAGCCCGGACGTCGAATACGTTAAGGGTAGTCGATGCAGGCGGTGCGCTATAGGTCCGCCAGGTAAACAACGCCGCACACAGGATCAGCAGCCCGATCACCGACACGCCCCCAATGCCGAACTGTCGCGTCCCCAGGCTCATGGGTTGATCGGCATACCGGCTCGAAGGCTGCCACGCTGATGCATATACGGGCGGCATAGCCGGCGCAGCGCTTGTCCCGGACAGGGCCGCGCCGCATTGCGCGGGTTGCGGTTGGGGTATCACAAGCGTCATACCTTTGTTCCGAGCGCCGTCAGCAGGATGACAATGCCGGCCACAACGGAAAGCGTCGCAGCCACCCCCACACACCAGCAACACCGCGGAAATGGAAGGTCGCCATGGCAATGAAGGCAAACATTGCGAAGCTCGCCAAAGTTGCGACTATAAGGGCCTCGGCCTGCCCCATTCCGATCCGGACCAACAGCAGCGAGAGGGCCACGGTTGCAAGCGATGTCACGCCGTAGGCCCCCAGCGTTCCCGCGATTGTGCGGAGAACCGCCGGCCAGCGTGCTCTTGCCCGTTCGCTTTGGCACATCATTGCCGGACTTTCCGCAAGAAGCGCTCACGGTTGAGCTGCGCAATCATGGCGACGAAGTACGACGACACGTCCGATATCAGATTAGTAATGCCGCCGTTATAGCATTTCTGGCTCAGATCGTCTTGCTAACGCAACGTACGGCGAACTGCATCTTGCCATCCGGCAACGAGCGTTTTGCGTTCAAAATTCGCCATTTTCGGTTCAAAAATCTGTCCCTGCGTCCAGGTTTCGGCCAGAGCGTTGAGATCCGCCCAGAGCCCTGTTGCAAGGCCCGCATGAAAAGCAGCGCCAAGCGCTGTCGTCTCAAGATGAACGGGCCGCTCAACCTTCGTCTGGCCCAGTCGGCCCGAAGCTGCGATTTTGGCCATGTTGAAGAACAAAGATTGAACATGGCGATCTACCAGGCTCGCTCTTGTCCTCCAATCTCGTAAACATCGGTCTCGATCGAGCACCTGTAGCTCTCTGCGATGTTGAACATCTCTGTCTGGAGAGATGCGATCTCATCATCGAGGCTGACGCCATCGGCACCCTGATCATAGGCGACGGTCAGCGTGTAATCGCAGTTCCCGGTCTTTTGCATCTGGTAATCCCGCTCCAGCATCGCCTCAATGCGCTCGCGAGCGGGCTTTCTGCCACGACCATGCTTGTTGAAGTTCTCGATGGTCAGATGCAGGGCGATGGTGACAGAAGGCGGCTTTTCCGGCAGCCCGATCCTTGAAGGAATGACGTCAAGCGCCCGATAGACGGTCATTCTTGAGATCTTGAGGTCGCGCGCGACGCTGGCCTTGCTCGCGCCGGCGGTGATCCGGCGTCGGATTTCATCGTCATCGATGTTTTTCTTCCGGCCTTTGTAGACGCCTTCGGCGCGCGCCGCCTCGATCCCGGCGCGCTGCCGGTCCTTGATGAACGTCAGTTCCATGTCCGCGACCATGCCCAGAATGGTGATCACCATCCGCCCCATGCTTCCGGCCGTCGTCACCTCCGGCTCAAGCACCCGCAATGAGGCTCCCTTCTGGTCGAGTTCATGAACCAGATTGAGAACATCGCGTGTGGAGCGACCGAGCCGATCGAGACGCAGGACGACGAGTTCGTCATCGGCGCGCAGGAACTGCATGATCGTCTCAAGCTCCGTGCGTCCAGTGCGCGATGCGCCCGAGCCTGTTTCGGAGCGGAGGATTTCACAGCCCGCTGCCTTCAACCGGGCAACCTGGATGTCGAGATCCTGGTCGATGGTGCTGACGCGGGCGTAGCCGACGCGGGTCATGGGCAAATCCGTCACATTAGGGTGGCTTTGCCCTCGTACAGTAACATTGGTGACGGAACCACCCTTTTGTGACATGTCGTATATGTCACTTCCGATCGTCACGTTCGGGTGCACCCAAATGGTGCGAGCGGAAAGGCCCCGGTCAGGCAGCAAGCCGCCCAAAATCGATCCGGCTATTCAGATCGAGGTCGAAGCGGCCATAAGGATTGACGTGGCTGTAAATCAGCGGTGTGAGGCCGCGATAATCATCCGGCGTCATCCGGCCCGTCCATTTCGGTTCCACCAGCACGCTCTGAAGCATTCGGGTGTTCACATAGACAAGCGACGCTTGCAGCAAATGTAGCGCCAGGACCGAGAGCTGCTGCTCATCGATGCGGTTAGTGGCGATCTCGCCGCCCTTGCCGAAGAAAACGAACCCATTGGCACTGTTCCAGTTTTCAACGACATTCAGGCCTTCATGAATTTCGCGGCGGAAGGACTCCTCGCGCAGATACCGGCACAGGAAGATCGTCTTGACCGCGCGGCCCAGCTCACTCAACGCCTTGTAGGTCGGGTGCATCACCTCGGAGCGGCTAAACCGGCGCAGGATCGCCTCCGGGTCGGCGGTTTTTGTCTGCATCGCGGCTGCATATTTGACCATCTCGTCATATTGCTGCTCGATCTCATCCCAGTTGATCGGACTGGAGCTGGCATTCATCGAACAGGTCGGCCGCCTCATCTGGGGCGGCAGTGTCGCCGGGTGGCATGAAGGCAATCACCTTGCCGAAGCGACGGCGCGTGCCGGACTGGATCTTGCCGAACTAGACCGGCAAATTGAGCCATCCGCGGAGGCAGAGCGGCTCGACGCCCTGATTGCCGCAAACCAGGACGCACAGCGCGAAGGCGGCCACTATGGCGTGCCGCTGATGGTTTTCGAGGGCGAACCCTTTTTCGGGCAGGACCGGTTCGACCAGCTCCAATGGCGGATGGAGCAGAAGGGCCTCGCCCGCCGCTGACGCTCAGCCGGTCTTTGGCGCAGAAAGCATGGTCAGCACTTTCACGATCGCACCGAAATAGAGCGCGCCCAGCCCGATCGCCTTGGCCATTTCGAGCGGATCGAGCTTTTCGAGCAGGATGGGTGCGGCAAGCACCGTCAGGAACAGCATGGCGCTCCGGTTGATGGCGATGGGCACCCAGTTCACGATCTGGATATAGAGTGCCACGACAATGACGACGAGCCCGGCGATCAGTCCTGGCGTGCCGAACTGCGCGGGAAGCCAGTGCGATTGCCAGGCGAGGCCGAGCCCGACAAATGCGCCCAGGACGCTTTGCGGCCATTGCTTCATGTCGGCCTGCTCGACCGCGGCCCAGTACCAGAAGAAGAGAAAGCTCGCGAAGAAAGAGGTGATGCCGAGCAGCGTCAGGCCGAGCGCGATCCAACCCGCAAAGCCGACCACGCCGATGAGCGTGATGACCAGCCCAGCCAGAGGGGTCGGCGGGGCAGGGCTTTGGGCTTCATCGGGCATGATCTTCCTTCTCCTTGCTCCGACATTCCCCAAGTGGCCTGCCGCTTGACTTCAAGATCGCCTGATTTTGCTCGCTGGGCAAGCGTTTTTCGCCCCGAGCGGTGTCTGTCGTCGCGCAAACGGCCGAAGTCGGGTGGATCAAGCCTCGAACCCGCAGCATTCTGGCCCGGCAGAGCCGCTTTTCCGCGCGGCAGACGGACCTGTCCTGCCGCTTTCGTTCAGCTTGGGCATGGATCGTGGTCATGCGCATGACGGAGGCGTTCGAAGACGGCGGATGGCGGCAAGGACGGCCCGCACCATCGGGCCGGTGACGGCGACCTCGGCCAACTGGAAGGTAATGGCGCGGGCGTGGCGGACGACGCGGGCGCCGATCTTGATCAGCTTGAGTTGCAGGCTGGTCAACGACCAGTCCGCCATGGCCTCGGGCAGTTCGATGCAGCGCAGGAAGGTTGCCAGGTTGTAGGCCAGCGCGTGCAGTTGCAGCCGCACCTCGTTGTGCCGGAACTTCCGGCATGACAGCCGCGTCCAGCGAAAGGCATATTTGCCTTCCTTGATGTGCTGCTCTGCGGTGCCGCGCTGGTTGTAGAACCTCACCACCCAGTCTGGCTCCATCGGCAGGTTGGTGACGATGAAGCCGACTTTGGGGAACAGCTCGCCCGGATGCCATTCGATCTTGGCGATGACGCGGCGCGGCTTGTCCCAGGACGCCGCCTGATACTCGAAGTCCTCGAAGAACCGTTTGACCTTGGTCAGCGAAGGCCGTCCCACGGGCCGTGTCAGCCGATGCGCGATCTTCTCGCGCAAGACGGCGTTGGCGGGCAGACGGATGGCGTAGAAGAACCTGGCTTCTTCCAGCCGCATATAGATCGCGGGGATCGCGTAGGCAGCGTCGGCCCGGAAGAAGCGTCCACCAAGGTCGCGGCCAGCATATCGGGCAATGACGGGATCAAGGACATCCCGCCAGCCATCGGCGCTGTGGACATTGCCGTTACGCAGGGCGCAGCGCTCCAGCATGCCAAACTGGTTGAACAAGAAGATGGGGTGATAGCAGGTGCAGTCGAAATGCCCGTTCCAGGCAGCACCTTCCTGATCGCCGTGGGTGGGGCTGACCGAGCTGTCCATGTCCAGCACGATGTATTTCAACCCGTTGCGGTCATGAAACCGGTCGATCCATTGGCCGTTCAGATCGGCCAGCGCCGCCCGGTTCGCGGCCAGAGCCAGCGTCTCGGTCTCGAACCGTCCCATCTGCGATGCCGAAGCAGCTTGCGCCTCGACGGCCCTGCCGCCAACGACCTGACGCATCACGGGATCGAGGGCCAAGCGGTCGGCATCGTTCACATCCTCGTATCCGGCCAGTCGTCCGAACACCGATTGCCGGAACAATCCGTCAAGCCGATGGAGCGTGTTCTTCCCGGTGCGGCTGTCTCGCAGCGCCTCCGACGCCAGATTGGACAGGCCGAGCACGTCATCAAGCTCGCGCATCACCAGCAGGCCACCGTCTGAACTGATCTGCGCGCCACGGAACTCCAGACGCACACGGCGGTCGAAATCAACCCGATCTCCCCGCGCCAAGCCCGCACCCTCCAGGTGATCCATGAAACGCGCCCCTCGCAGCCGTCAACGCCATGATTTATATGCGAAATATCACGATTACGACAGCGAAATCAGCGACTTACTTGGAGAATGTGGGTGGAGAGGATCGGCTGCAAGTGGGGAAGCCGCGTTCGCATGCCGACATCGGGAAGAGCCAGCTTCTGGCGAGCGATCGCTTTCAGGCGGGGTGCAAGCTCAAATCCGAGAAGCCGGCAAAATGCAAAGCCAACCGCGCTTTGGCCATGACTATCAACATATTGTCGCTGGATTTCCATGTCGGTGCAATGGCGCAGCACGCCCTCGATCATGGAGGCGACCTCGGAGGAAGAGCAGCGCTTGAGCTGGGAATAGACGCATGTCGCGCGTCGTTCGACATGCCAGTAGATCATGACGCCCCGTCCACCATAACGCGCATGCCATTCCGTCATCAGGTTGCGATCCCAGGCTCCGAACTTTGTGGAATCTGACGCACAGGCCGTGCCGGCGTCCCCCCAGACTGCAGCATTGCGGATTGCCAGGGTCGCATTCGCAACCCTGGCACACGCCTCCTTGAGCGCCGCGGCATGAACGAAGCGGCGATGGACATGCAGCAGCTCTTCATAGCTGACATCGGGGGTGGCGCCGGCGATCCGCTTGAGCCCGGCATTCGTTCCCAGGCCGTAGAGGCATAGCAGGAGACGTTGATCCAGCGCGGTTTTCGGCAGTGCAACACGCGAGGCCGATGTTTCGAACGCTTCGAGAAGTCCCGTATCAAGGGCAGCCTCCTTCAGTACGTCGAGCAGCCCGGTCATCGGCCAGCGTTGGCCGATCTCGGTCTTGATCGAGGCGAGACCCCTGGGTTCGGGCAAGGGTTTGAACGGGGTGAGAGATATACGGTTCTCGCCGCGCCACAGCAGCCGAACCTTGTCGTTCCGGGGAATATTGGCATTGAGGAGCAACAGTTCCTGAGCAAGCTCTTCCCGGATGGCGCTTGAAAATGCACGCGCATCCGCCGTCAGGTTCAATCCTGTGTAATATGCTTCTCGCCGCGCATCGAAGTCCTTGGGAAGATCGTCATCGGGATTGCGGTATCGGTCCGCCCCGACAACCCAGATTTCCTTAGAACGGATGCGATCGCGCAGTTGCGCGAGGACACAAAGCTCATAACTGATCCGGTTTACGCGCCCCTCTTCATCAATGACGGAACTGCGCCATCTCGCCGGAATGACCTCGTCGACCGGCACTGCGTGCGGCGGCACGTAGCGGCATCCATCATCCACTTTGCTTCTGATCCAGTCCAGGGCCGCCAGCACCGGACGCCACACGGCGTTGTTCGACCGGAACTCCAGTGCCGAAAGCAGGCTTGGCAGCATACGGCGATAATGATTGGCCCATGACCTCCGCATCACCTTGTAGATCCGCCGATCCAAGGCGCCCTTTGCCTGGCTTTCCTTGATGATCGCCGCCAGTTTGTCCTTGCCGGCGATTGGGAAAATGACATCGCAGATGCGCCCGGATGGATCGTCGATCGAAGCGCTGGCAATCTCGACCAGGAGTCGCTCCTTGCCATAGACCCGCTCGATGTCTTTCGCGATATCGCCCACCACCTTGCGTTTCGAGCGCGATCCGATCTTATGGACCGTCTCGATCAGCAGGTCGACCATCGCATCCGTAAGCTGAGCTTCCCGCGCCATCAGATAAACGGCATAGAGCCCGAGCTGGCGCGCCGGTACATGCCGGCGCATCTCCGAGGCTTTCTCGCCGGCAACCCGGCGAACGATCTGATCGACCCATGCCTTGCCCGTGACCGATAGGAAATCTCGGGGAAGAGCAAGCCGTTGGATAAAGGCGAGTTTGGCGGTCACGCCAAGAATGTTTTCGAGCGTCGCCTGACCTGCATCCCCCTTCATCGTGTTGAAGCCGGTCGGGCCATCGGGATCGGCGAGCGAGGCTTCCAGCAAGGCGACCGCATCCGGCGCAAGCCGATCGCGGACTCGGGCCAACAGGGCCTCCAGATAGAGGTGTCGTTGCGAACGGACGAGGCGTTCCAGCTCCTTGCGCGACGGCCCATAGATACGGCGGTCGCGGCACCACAGGAAAACATGCTCGAGCATGGCATTGATCGGCTGCCCGCCCGCACAAAGATCGTCGGAAATCCACCTCGACAACGCCCTGCGATCCGTCTGCGTCATACGGCGGAACCCGAGATGCCGCAAAATCTCCGCGCAATGCCGGCGGGCGGTGCGCCCGGAAAAATCATAGTGGTTCACGGATTTGGCATCGAGACCAAGTTGCTCCGCCAGATACAAGACACCGTCGGAGGGTATCGACGCATGATCCGGCACAAAGAAGCCATGCCCGGCGAAAAATCTAAGCTGAACCGCCAATCCCAGTCGTGCCGTCTCCGCTTTGCCGGTCACGAACGCGATGTCCGAAAAACTCAGGCTCCAGGAGCCGATCAGATCCCCACTCGAAACGCCAAGGCTCATAACGCCGCTCCCTTATCGGAGCGGAACGTCGTTCCTCGCATGGGCGATCGTCAACAACAACCAGCCCGTTCCCGACGTGTTCTCCAAGATGACCAAAATCGCAGCTTCGGGCCGACTGGGCCCGTCTCGAGCATGTCGGCAAGGAATTGGCAAAGCCAGTCATTGGCGGCCATACCGCCATCGACGCGCAGTTTGGCAGGGGCTGCGCCGCCATCTGAGACCATCGCTTCTGCAAGATCCATAGTCTGGTAGGCGACCGCCTCAAGCGCGGCGCGAGCGAGATGGGCCTGGGTCGCGTCAAGCGTCAGGCCAAAAATCGCACCACGCGCATCAGGATCCCAGTGAGGCGCGCCAAGTCCCACAAAAGCCGGAACCATATAGACACCATGACTGGAGGGAACCCGCGTAGCCATATCGTTCGTTTCACGAGCATGCGTGATGACGCCGATCCCGTCCCGCAACCATTTCACCGCCGCGCCAGCAACGAAAATCGAACCCTCAAGAGCATAGGTCATCTGCCCGTTCAGGCGATAGGCTGGTGTCGTGAGGAGGCGGTTATTTGATTCCAATGCCTCGGTACCCGTGTTGAGGAGCATGAAGCAACCGGTGCCATAGGTCGACTTCGCCATTCCCACGCCAAAGCAAGCCTGACCGAACAGCGCGGCCTGCTGATCCCCGGCAACACCGGCAATGGGGATTGCTGCGCCCAGAAGCGCAGCGTCAGTCGTGCCGAAATGATGCGCATTATCATGCACCTCGGGAAGCACCTGCATCGGCACACGCAGCAGACGACACATTTCCTCATCCCAACGTTGCTCGCGGATGTTGTAGAGCATCGTCCGACCAGCATTGGTCACGTCCGTGGCATGAACCTTCCCACCCGTCAGGCGCCAGATCAGGAAACTATCGATGGTGCCAAACGCAAGCTCACCCCTTTCAGCGCGCTCTCTGGCGCCGCCGACATTATCAAGAATCCAGGCGAGCTTGGTGCCCGAAAAATAGGGATCGACGAGAAGGCCGGTACGCGAGCGCACTTCCGCCTCAAATCCTTCCTCTCCCTTGAGTTCGGCGCATAGTCTGGCGGTACGGCGATCCTGCCACACGATGGCGCGATGGATCACCTTCCCAGTACCGCGCTCCCAAACGACCACTGTCTCGCGCTGGTTGGTGATGCCGATGCCGGCAATGCCGCCGGTACCCACCCCGCTCTTCTCGATAGCTTCTTTGGCAAGACGGAGGGTGTCGCGCCAAATGTCCTCCGGGTCATGCTCCACCCACCCCAGGTCGGGATAATGTTGTTCGAACTCACATTGCGCGCTTGCAACGGGACGCGCGTGCCTGTCGAACACGATGGCGCGCGTCGATGTCGTGCCTTGATCGATGGCCAGAATGTGCACAGGCTGAGGCATTAGGCGGCTCTCCGGGCTTTTCTTCAAAGGTTTACTTGACAGGCATGTCCGTATCGCCCGGCGCACCTGACTTGCTTCGCGAAGGTAAATATGGCTTGACGGCAATTTGATAGAGACCAGCGCCGAGCGTTCCACCAAGTAACGGCGCGGCAATCGGGACCCACCAGTAATTCTCGGGACTTGGAAAAGCGGCCTGATCGTATCCGGCGAGCCAAGCCAGAAGCCGTGGCCCAAAATCGCGAGCGGGATTGAGTGCCCAGGCTTCCAGATATCCTGCGGACGCGCCAATGGTCGCGACCAGCAGACCGATCATGAGAGCGCTCGAATTCGCCCGTGGCGCAACATCGTTGAACTCGTCCGTGATGGCGAAGATTCCCAGCAACAGGAGGCCGGTCAGGATCACTTCATCCCAGAATGCGTGGATCGGGGTGATATGTTCGCCGGGATGAGTGAAGAATACCCCAGCGGCGCCACCTGTCGCACGCGTCAAGCCATGGGCTGCATTATAAGCGTCAATCACCGGATGATAGAGTTGCAGCACCAGGCTGGCACCGATGAACCCACCTATCACCTGCGCTATCCAATAAGGCAAAATCTTGCGTTTGGGGAAACCACGGAAAAAAGCGAGCGCCAGCGTGACCGCTGGATTGGCGTGTGTTCCGGAAACGGCACCCGTGACATAGATCGCGATTGTCACGCCCAGCCCCCAGGCGATGCAAACGCCCCAATAGGCCTGAGCGTAGGGACTCGGGTCATAAAGGGTGATCATGGCTGCCGCACCATCACCGATCAGGATTATGATCGCAACCGCCAAGGCCTCGGAGATGAGTTCGCCGATCAGGGCGCGGCGATATTCCACCTTCAAGTCTCCCCACGTTGGAACAATTTTCATCTGAAACTGCCCCATCTGCACACGCTTTCATATTAACGTCAACTCTTTCGTTTGCATTTTCGGTTTCGGCATATTATTTTCTATCGAAAGAAACCTGGGAATGATGCCCTTCGGATCGAACCAGGACACTTCCGCCGCCTTCCTATCGAGAGAAGATCGAATGACCGCATGCCCGCCCCCCTCTCCTGCTACCGGTATGCACGTCGAAACCTATGATTTGTTGATCGTGGGGGGAGGCGTGAATGGCGCCGGGATAGCACGCGACGCCGCCGGCCGCGGACTTTCGGTCCTGCTGGTAGAGCAGGACGATCTGGCCAGTTATACCTCCTCATCATCGACAAAACTAATCCACGGCGGGCTGCGTTATCTGGAATATTACGAATTCCGCCTAGTCCGAGAGGCTTTGATCGAACGCGAGCGGTTACTGGCTATGGCGCCGCACATCATGTGGCCGCTGCGGTTCGTCCTCCCGCAATCACTTTCCCCCCGCCCCGCCTGGATGGTCCGACTTGGCCTGTTCCTTTACGATAATCTGGGTGGCCGGAAGAACTTGCCCGGAACCGAAACGATAAACCTCGACCGGAGCCCGGGCGGGATCGGGCTCAAGCCCCAGAAGGGCAAGAAACGGGGCAAGGCTTTCGTCTATTCAGACGGGTGGGTGGAAGACAGCCGGCTCGTCGTACTTAACGCAATGGATGCGGCTGCCCGCGGCGCCCGGATCGAAACACGCACACAGCTAACGCAAGCACAAAACGAAAATGGCGAGTGGATTGCAACGCTCGAAACGAAAGCCGGTACAGTCCGTCAGGTGCGCGCAAGGATGCTGGTCAATGCCGCCGGTCCATGGGTCGATAAGGTTCTTGGCCGTATCGGGCGCAGCAACAACAATCGCGGCGTGCGGCTCGTCAAGGGCAGTCATATGATATTGCCGCGCCTCTACGATGGCGACCATGCGTTCATGCTGCAGAATCCGGACCGTCGCATCGTCTTCGCGATTCCTTATGAAGGCGAATTCACACTGATTGGCACCACCGATGAGCCCTGGACGGACGAACCCGGCAAGGCTGAAATCAGCCAGGGCGAAGTCGACTATCTGTGCGCGACGGTGAATCGCTATTTCGAAAAGGAGATTACACCGTCCGATATCGTGTGGAGCTATGCCGGCATCCGCCCGCTTTATGACGATCATGCTGCCAACGCCTCTGCGGTAACGCGTGACTATGTGCTCGATTTCGAGAAACCCGAGAAAACACGGGCGCCACTACTCAGTATCTTCGGCGGAAAGATCACCACTTATCGCAAATTGGCTGAGCATGCGATGGAGCATATAGCTGAAGTGTTCCCAACTGCCGGGAAGGCCTGGACAGCAGGTGAACCGCTGCCCGGTGGAAATCTGCCGGGGCAGGACTTTGATCGGTTTGTGGCTGACCTGTCATCGCGGTGGCCAGCCATGCCCTCAAAGTTGCTTCGCCGCCTCGCTCGGGCATATGGCACAGAAGCGATCCAGATTCTTGGCGCCGCAAGCGTTCCGGCTGACCTGGGCGAGGACTTCGGGGCCGGGCTCCACGCCGCCGAGATAGAATATCTGTTCGCGGCCGAATGGGCGCGTACAGCAGAGGATATTCTTTACCGACGCTCGAAGCTGGGCTTGCATGTGCCGCCTGGGACCGAGACTGAAATCGATGCCTATCTCAGCACACTTTCCCGGTGCGTCGCTTCGCTTTAGTGATCAGCAAGATCACAAGGAAACAGGAAGCAGGAGCAATGGAGCGAGGAACCGCGGCTGAAGGCGATGTCGTCGTAGCACGTCGAGAGCATATCCTGGAGATAGCCCGCAGCGCTGGCAGCGTTGCCGTTGAAGATCTAGCCGAGCGGCTTGGCGTAACACCGCAAACGATCCGCAAGGACCTGAACGTGCTAGCCGGACAGTCGCTGCTTTCACGCATTCATGGCGGAGCGCTGGTGACCTCCGGCGTTGACAACCTGGCCTATGACGCACGTCGGACTGTCGCATCGAATGCGAAGGCTCGTATTGGGGCAGCAGCTGCCGCGCTGATCCCCAATGGCGCTTCCCTGTTCGTGAATATCGGCACCACAACCGAGGCTGTGGCTGCAAATTTTGTGCATCATCGCAACCTCATGGTGGTCTCGAACAATCTCAACGTCGTTGACACCCTTTCAGATCATCAGGCGATGGAACTTGTCTGCGTAGGCGGCAAGGTGCGCACCGGCGATCGTGCCGTGGTGGGAGCGCTCGCAATGCGCTTCATCGAAAATTTTCGCGTCGACTATGCGCTCATCGGCATCTCGGCGATCGATATTGACGGAAGTCTGCTCGATTTCGCGATCGATGAAGTGGAAGTCTCGCAGACGATCATCCGTAACGCGCGCAAGGTGATCCTTGTAGCTGATTCCAGCAAGGTGGGGCGCTCGGCTCCAGTGCGCGTGTGTGGAATGGATGTGATCGATTTCTTCGTCACTGATCGGATCGACGATCCGAATCTCCGTTCCACATGCGAACGTCATGGCGTCAGTCTGATCGAGACCAGCATTACTTGCTGACCTTCCCAAGCGATAGCGCGGGTACACTTGGTTGCATGGCAATACGTCAAGTGGGCGAACAGCCTCCTGGGGCTGCTTTGGTGATGACCTTCAGAGGGACTGCGCTATCTTTCAGGAGCAACGGATCAGCCCCGATCTAGCCGATGACCAATGCCCTGCCCATAGTCTTTCGTGGCATGCATGCAATCGAGCGCCGCGACGCCCCCGCGCTTCAGGGTCAGGATCTGTAATTGCAGTTGCTAGGCGGTGCCGATCGTTTAAGGTTCTCATGGATCTGGCCGAACTGGAGCTTGGTCGTGCTGTATCGGGTCTCACAGAGGCGAACGTTGCATTGACTCGGTGCGGGCTTTGAAACAACTGACTGCCTTCGCAGATCGTTCGTCCCTGCGTTCCCTCTGCGGACACCGCCCTCGGATCAGCTTTGACGCTGCACCGCTGGCAAACTGGTTCTATCCTACCTCACGCCTGGAACAAAGTGCCATCGCGCAGCATGGCATGCATGATGACCGCGAGCCGACGAGCGAGCGCGACACGGGGCGCTTTGCAACCTTCATGGAGCGCGGAGGCCTCGTTGCTCCCGATCGGGGCAGGACAATTCGCATGGCGCAGCCTTGACACTGCTCGACCTTGTTTGCGTCGGATACGCAGTCGACCAGCGATTTCCCCTCCCCTTCCTGATCCAAAGCTGAGGGGAAACGGTGTGAAATCGCTGATCTTTATGACGTCAGGCGACTTTTCCTCTGTGCCGCGTCACAGGACCGAGCCGAACATAGCGCCGATCAGACGCAGCGACTTTCTCGAAGCTCCGTCAGACAAGCTGGAATACAGAAGGATATCCTGAGCAGGCAATGGTGGCAGGTGCAGCGCCGCCCCCATGTCGATCACGTCCGCTGGTGCGACCTGCCGCCCAAGGGCGGCAACAGCCAGCCCCGCGGCGGCGGCAGCCGCAATCGTCGCAACCCCGCCGCCGACGAAGGCTTCCATCCATGGAATAGATGCATCCTCAAGCGCACGGATTGTCATCGCCCGGACGGCGCAGGGGCTAGGCTGAACGACGATGGGTAAGGACGTCGAACGGTCCCATGTCCATCCCGGTGCTGCCATCCAGCCGAACGCCTGTTGTCCGACGACCTCTCCCCCGCGTCTCGTTTCATCGAGCGGGAGCACGAAGGCCGCACCGATCGAACCACAATCCATTGCTTCCATGATTTCACGGGTCGTACCGACTTTCATTTCCAGAACGAGGCCGGGATCCTGAGAATGCAGGCGGGAAAGCATCGCCGGGATCTGCGGACCGAAGATATGATTGCTGAAGCCAATGGAGAGCCTTCTTTGTCGGCTGCCGAAGGAGCTCAGGGCCAGATCATGGGCAGTGATCAGGTCGCGGGCAGGCTGGAGAAACATTGCACCGGCTGCCGATAGCTGCACGGAACGCGGGGTACGCTCGACCAGTTGGTGGCCGAGTTCCGTTTCCAGTTTCCGGAGCTTTGTGCTGACCGCCGACTGCGCCAGATCCATTGCCGCCGCTGCCTTGGTGAAGCTGCGCAATTCGACGATCATCAGGAAGATTTTCACCGCATCGAGATCGAGCGTGTTCATTTTGTCATCCAGATTCGAGATCGCAGATATCATAAACAATCTCGTTTGATGAATGTACAGTTCAAAGCACAACGATGGCAACCTGAAGGGAGACCAGATGACAACGCGTCTCGCCGTCATCGCGCCGGGAGCGATGGGAAGTGCTGTCGCACGCGAACTTGTCGGCAGAGGCGCGCAGGTTCTGACCGTCATCGACAGCCGCAGTGAGCGGAGCACGTTGCGCGCACGCGATGCAGGCATGATCGCCGCCGACCTGTCCGATCTGCCCGGCTGCGACCTCATCCTGTCGATCGTTCCGCCGGACGCGGCGATCGGTCTGGCGCAAATGCTGGCACCCGTGCTGCGCCAGAGCCCGACGAAACCGGCGTTCATCGATTTCAACGCGATCAATCCGGCTACCATGCAAGACGTGTCGGCGGCACTGTCCGGAACGGGCTGCGATGTGCTGGATGGAGCGATCATCGGCCTTCCTCCGCAACAGGGCCGGGACGGCCCGACATTCTACATCAGCGGCGACCCGGACGGTCGTGCCGATGTCCTCGCCAGCTTTGGCCTGAAGCTGCGCCAGATCGATGGTCCGGTGGGTGCAGCATCGGCATTGAAGATGGTCTACGCCGGGATCAACAAAGGACTTGTTGCTTTGGGGACCGCGATGTTTCTGGCTTCGGAGCGCGCCGGCTGCGCACAGGCCCTGTCGCAGCAAATGAGTGAAAGCCTCCCCAACCTCCGGGGCCAGTTGATGCATGCTATTCCGGACATGTATGGCAAAGCCTACCGATGGGTTCCGGAAATGCGCGAGATCACCGCTTTCCTGGGAGAAAACGATCCGGCCTCCGGCATTTTCGATGCAGCCTCCCAAATCTTCGCGAGCATAGCGAAGGACGCGGACAGGACGCTCATCGCTGCTCTCGACCGGGTATTGTCTCAGACTGACAGCGGAGATTTGGCGCCATGATCCTGAAAGGCGTGCGAGCCCTCGTGTTCGATGTTTTTGGCACCCTTGTCGATTGGCGCGGCGGCGTTGCGCGTGAAGTGGCGCCATTCCTCCGCCGATACGAAGTAGCTTGCGATCCGGCAGAGTTCGCCGATGCCTGGCGCCGCCGTTATTCCCCGTCGATGGAGGAAGTGCGCAGTGGCCGCCGGCCTTTTACCCGGCTGGACGTTCTGCATCGGGAGAATCTGGAATTGACGTTGTTGGATGTCGGGCTCGATCCAGAGACGATCCCGTCCTCGGAAATTGACGCGTTGAACATGGCCTGGCACAAGCTCGACCCCTGGCCCGACGTCGTTTCCGGTCTTCGGCGGCTGAAGTCCGGTTTCATCATAGCTCCGCTTTCAAACGGCAACATCAGCCTGATGATCGACATTGCCAGGCGGTCAAACCTGCCATGGGACGCCATCCTGGGTGCCGAAGTCGCTCGCGCCTATCAGCCGACCCCTGAAGCCTATCTGAGGACCGCGGAGATACTGGGAATGCGTCCTGACGAGGTCTGTCTGGTGGCCGCGCACAACAGCGATCTTCTCGCCGCGAGGAATTGCGGCTTCAGGACTGCTTGCGTGCCCCGCATTACCGAACACGGCCCCAAACAAACGAGCGATCTTTCTGCCGAGCAGGATTGGGACTTCGTTGCCAAGGATCTGGAAGCCTTTGCTGATGTTTTGGACACGTAACGCTGGCATATCAAGAGAAGCATCCCCGTGTGCCGCATAATGTGCTCCCGTTGGGACGGCTGGCGGTAAGCTTCGATCACGCCGGCCAGGGGCTTGGGGAGAACGTGCTGTCGGATGCGCTGAGGCGGATCGCATCGCCGTCCCGGATTATCGGCTTCGGCGCGGTGATGGTCCACGCGAAGGACAACGCTGCACGTCGTTTCTATTTGCGCTGCGCCGAACTCATCGATTATCCGCAGGACAGCCGCACCCTGTTTCTGTCTATCGAAACGGTGGTCGCGACTTTCGGCCAGGAAGCGGTTGGAAGCCCGTCTCGCAGCCACCGACGTGGCACGAAAGGATGGTGCTTGTTGAACAAAGGCCTTGTGGCAATTTCGGGCTGCTCAAGCGGCGGGAAATCGACTCTTCTGGCTGAGTTGAGCGCGCGCGGCCGTACAATCGTCGAGGAACGTGGCCGTCGCATCATAGCCGAAGAACTGGCCTCCGGTGGCAGCGCGTTACCTTGGGCCGATCCGGCGGCTTTCCTGCGCCGCGCCACCGAGATGGCGATGGCAGATCACATCGCGGCCGAAGATCATGAGGGGTGGATATTCTTTGATCGTGGCATGGTGCCCTGCAGATGGGCCAGGAAAGCGCGCACCGCCGGATTGGTGCGACGGCTCTCCGGCCAGACGGCCGTGATATTGTGCCGCTCGACAGCGAATTCCGACAGAACCGGCACCAGCTCGCCGCGCGCCACGTAAGGCGCCGCGACGAAGTCCGCGCTGATGCCGACACCACCACCGGCGGCCAGCGCCGCCATCAGCGCCTCGCTGGCGTCCATGACGATACCCGACGACGGCACGATCTCGACCTCGCGATCCCCGACGCGGAAAGGCCAGCGCAACACCTGGCCGCTGCTTTGGTAGCGCAGGTTCACCGTATCGTGGCCAACCAGTTCGTCCGGATGGGACGGCCTGCCCCGGGATGCCAGATAGGAGGGCGATGCAAAGCAGCAAAAGCGATGCGGCGCGAGCCGGCGCGCCAGGAGCCGCGTGTCCGCGAGATCGCCGATCCGTACCGCGATATCGATCCCGGCCTCGACGAGGTCGACGAACTGGTCGTTCAGGCGAAGCTCGACCATCACCTGGGGGTGGCGCTCCCGGAATGCGGGCAGCTTCGGAGCAAGCACATGGATGCCGATCGGCAGCGAGGCGGCGATCCTCAGCGTGCCAGCCGGCTCCGAGCGCGCCGTGATCGCCATCTGCTCGATCTCCTCCGCGTCGCGAAGAAGCAGGAGCGCCCGTTCATGCAAATCCCGGCCCTCGGGCGTCAGAGCCAACGAACGGGTGGTGCGCGTGATAAGCGGCACCCCAAGCGTCTGCTCGAGACGCTGGACGCTCTTGCTGACCGCCGATGGCGAAATCGACAGCGACCGGGCGGCGGCCGTGAAGCTGCCCAGCGACCCGACACGGGCGAAGGCGATCAACCCCGTGAGGCGCTCAAATGCTATTTGTTCCTTCATGGAAATACTAAAACGATTTCTACCAATATTATCAATCTTAATGCGCGTCGCCACATCTCCTTCAGTTTAGAAGTTTCCGAAGGAGGCAATGATGAGCGAGACAATGAAGGCGGTTCGCCTGCACGCGTTCGGCGGCCCGGACGTGCTCCGCTACGAGGATGCGCCCCGCCCCACCTTGGCGGCTGGTGAGGTACTGGTCCGCGTCCACGCGGTCGGCCTCAATCCGCCGGACTGGTATCTCCGTGACGGCTACCGCTCGCTTCCCCCCGAGTGGCAACCGCATCCCGCCTTTCCGCTGATCCTCGGATCGGACGTGTCCGGCGTCGTCGCCGCGCTCGACGATGGCGTGGAGGGATTTAGCGTCGGCGACGAGGTCTACGCGATGGTCCGTTTCCCGCAAAACGTCATGGAAGGCAGCAAGGCCTATGCCGAATATGTCAGCGTGCCGGCATCGGACCTCGCGCGCAAACCGGGCATCGACCATGTTCACGCGGCGGCTGCGCCCATGTCGCTGCTGACGGCCTGGCAGTTCCTGATCGATCTGGGTCATGACGAACCCAACCCGTTCCAGTCATTTACCCATGCACACGCGCAGCTCGAAGGCCGAACGGTCCTTGTCAACGGCGCCGGCGGCGGTGTCGGGCACCTCGCCGTGCAACTGGCGAAGTGGAAGGGCGCGCGCGTCATCGCGGTCGCGTCGGGCAGGAACGAGGCGCTGATGCGCGAGCTCGGCGCCGATCAGTTCATCGATTACACCAGGACGGCGGCCGACGAGATCGTGCGCGACGTGGACGTCGTGCTCGACGCCGTGGGCGGACCGGATACCGGCCGCTTCTTCCGCACCCTGAAGCGTGGCGGTTCTCTATACCCGGTCTATCCGCTGGGCTTCACCGGACATGCCGAAGCCGAGACGCTGGGCATTACCGTCTCGACGACACAGGTCCGTTCGAGTGGCGCGCAACTGGCCGAGGCGGCCCGCCTGCTTGACGACGGCACCATCCGCATCGTCGTCGACAGCATCTTCCCGCTCGCCGACGCCGCCCGTGCCCACGAACGCGCCGCCCGTGGCAATATCCAGGGCAAGATCGTCCTCTCCGTCGCCTGACCAAACCACGGATAGTCTGGCCCTTGGCAACGCTGATGGCTGGAGAACATCAGGATGTTGGCGATCGCCGGTCTTTCCTTCGTCGCTCAGGGCTTGAGAAGAACCTTGCCTGCTTTGCCCGCTGTCAGCGATGCGCGAACGGCGTCAGCGACCTGATCCAGCCCGAATACCGCCCCTGCCGGCAGTTTCAGCTCGCCACTGGCGACGAGGCGGATAAGTTCTCCAAGCAGCCGGCGCTTGGCTTCGGCGGGCATGGCGGCACTCACCTTGGAGCCCCAGAAGCCCTTCACGACGGCCTGTTTGAAAATAAGATTGCCAGAGGAAATCTGCATCGGCTCTCCGGCCATGGTGCCGAAGGACACCAGCAGCCCATCCTCACCCAGAAGCGACAGGAGTTCAGCGCTGGCCTGTCCGCCGATCGAATCCACAGCCGCGCGTATCGGCGCATCGCCGGTGATCGCACGCACCCGATCCTGCCAACCATCGGTCGCAGTCGAGACGGCATTGGCGATGCCGAGAGCCGCCAGCTCTTCCACGCCGGCATCGCGGCGCACGAGATTGACGATATGCACACCGCGCGCGGCCGCCAGCATTGCCAGCGTTTTGCCGACCGCGCCATTGGCGGTGTTCTGGATCACCCAGTCGCCACTTGCCACTTCGAGGAAGTCCAGAAGAGTGATCGCGCTGAACGGCATGGCGATAAGCTGCGCCGCCGCCTCATCGGAGATCGAATCCGGGACAGGGACCAACCCGGCAGCGGGCGCGAGGAAATATTCAGCCCATGAGCCATGAACCGAGGCGACCGAGACGCGCTGACCGATGGTGATGCCGGTCACGCCTTCACCGAGCGCATCGACCGTACCGACGGCTTCCGAACCGCCAATAGCGGGCAGTTCAGGCTTGTAGCCGTAGCTGCCGCGCACGGTCCAAAGATCGTGATTGTGGATCGGCGAAAGGATCGTCTTGATCCGCACCTGGCCCGGGCCGGGTTCGGGAACCGGGCTTTCTTCCAAAGCGAGAACGTCGGCCGGTTCGCCGAATGTGGTGTGAATGGCGCTACGCATGACGCCTCCTTAAACCGTGATGACGTGCAGGCGCACGTCGATGTTGTTGCGTGTGGCGTTGGAATAGGGGCAGGCCCGATGCGTCGCCTCGACCAGTTCCTGCGCGGCGGCCTCATCGAGACCCGCGATTTCCACATGAATGTCGATGTCCAGCTTGAAGCCGCCCTCAGGCGTCTGCCCGATTCCGACCTCCGCGGACGTTTTGCTACCCATCAGCGCCAGCTTTTTCTGCTGGGCGACATGGTTGAGCGCACTGTCGAAACAAGCTGCATACCCCATCGCGAACAGCTGCTCCGGGTTGGCGCCCGGCTTGCCGGAGTTCGGCATGGCGAGATCGAGGCCGAGGCTGCCGTCGTCGAGCGCCGTGTGGCCTGAACGGCCACCGGTCGCCGTTGCGCGGGTCTTGTAGAAAATTTTCATTCTTCGGTTCCTTTCACGGATGGTTGGATTGCGGCGTGCAGACCAGAATCTGCTCGGTGGCGATCATCGCCCGTTGCATCGGCGCACGAGAACGGGTGAGTTTGGCGAGCAGCGCAGCGCCAAGCCACATCTGGTAGAGAACCTGCGCCAGCGCGGACGGCTCCGCCCCCGGTGGAAGCGATCCGTCCTCGCGCGCCTCGGCGATCATGGAGGCGATGCGTTGCAGCAATCGTGCGACGCCATCGCTCAGAACGGCCCGCATGGCCTCCGACAGGTCCGCGACTTCGGCGGACAGTTTGACGGCGAGGCAATCCTCGGCCCAGCCGTCTCCGGCTTGATCACCTTCCCCGGGATCATCGAGCCACGCTCGCCAATAGCGCATCAACCGCTCGCGACCGCTTATGGCTTCCGCGGATAACAGCGAGTCCAGTTTCTTGCCGTAACCGTCCACGTAATCACGAAGAAGTGCGCAGCCGAACGCCTCCTTGGACGGGAAATAATGATAGAAAGACCCCTTCGGCACGCCGGAAACCTTCAAGATTTCCTGAAGGCCGAGCGCGGAGAAGCCCTTGCTCAACACAAGGCTGTAGCCCGTGTCGAGGATGTTTTGCCGGGTCGCTTCTGCTTTGGGTGTCAAATTCATGATCAGCATATATAACGAATAATAGACCAGTCGTCTATATGGCTATGGCGTCACCACCTACGCGGGCTCATCGGCATAGCCAATGGGAGGCATATATGAGCAACGTCGGGCGGCTCGCCGACAATATCGGCAACTTCAGCGCTGGCCGGCGCGGAGCGCCCTGCGTGGCGCAGCGATGCTTCAAGGCATCGTGGTCTGCGGGATATGCGGACACCGCATGGGTCTTCACTCACTCTGCCCATAAGAAGACCCCCGTCTATCACTGCATCGATAGCGAGCAGAGCGGGCACTGCCAGAATGTGCGCGCAAACCAGGTTGATGCAGAGGTCGAGCGGCTGTTGATCGAAGCTCTGCAACCCGATCGCATCGACCTTGCGCTTGCGGCTCATGAACAGATGAACGGCGAAAACCGGCTGCTGGAACGTCAATGGGCGCTGAATCGGGAGAAGGCGCATTACGAAGCGGAGCGTGCACGCCGACAATATGATGCCGTGGAGTCGGAAAAGCGGCTCGTCGCACGTTCGCTGGAAACGTTGTGGGAAGAGAAAATACGCGAAGCCGACGCGTCTAACAGGATTACGCGCGGTGGCATGTCGAGCAGGTTAACGCCCTGGCCGCCGCCGCGCGAACGCGTATCCTGACCATTGCCGACCCTGTTGCCCGCGTTCTCGAAGCGGGCTGGCATCGACGAACGCAAAGAGATGATGCGGCTCGTGATCGACAGCGTGACGGTCGACAAGAGCCGTGCGCAAGGCCGTATCTGGTTCGCGATCCTGTGGCAGACCGGCGCGCGAACAGAGCATGTGATCATCCGCAATACCGCCAACTATGACGATCTGGCTCACTTCGCACGCATCGAGGAGATGGTGCGAACGCTCAATGCTGTGGGATCACTCGACCGTCAGATCGCGGACGCCCTGACAGCCGAGGGCATCATGAGAAGATCGGCGCTCTGATCTATGCCAACCTCTTCGACAACGAGGGCGAAGACACCTTCTCGCTGATCTGGTCCCGCCCCAACGGCAGGCGCGCCGACTAAGACCCCACGCAAGACCCCGCCACAAGGTCGGGGCCTCGGTCCGTCATGCCTTCACTGTCCGGAGCCGCAGCGAATTGCCGATGACGCTGACGGACGACAGCGCCATCGCGGCAGCAGCGATGATCGGCGACAGCAGCAGCCCAAACGTGGGATAGAGCGCACCGGCCGCAATCGGTACGCCTGCCGCATTGTAGATGAACGCGAAGGCGAGGTTCTGGCGGATGTTGGCCATCGTCGCCTGCGACAGGCGTCGCGCGCGGACAATGCCGGTGAGATCGCCCTTGAGCAGCGTCACGCCCGCACTTTCGATCGCAACGTCGGTCCCCGATCCCATGGCGATACCAACATCGGCGGCGGCAAGCGCCGGCGCGTCATTTACGCCGTCACCCGCCATCGCCACCACCTTGCCCTGCGCCTTCAGGCGCTCGACGACCGCGGCTTTCTGGTCCGGCAGCACATCGGCCTCGACCTCATCGATGCCGAGCTTTCTCGCAACGGCTTCGGCTGTGGTGCGATTGTCACCGGTCAGCATGACGATGCGGATGCCTTCCGCATGCAGGGCCTTCAGTGCCTCAGGCGTGGTCGCCTTGATCGTGTCGGCGATGGCGAAGATGCCGCCGATGGCTTTATCGATGCCGATATAGATGGCGGTTGCGCCGTCGCGGCGTAGCTCATCGGCCTGTGCCGCGAGCGGCGCTGTATCAACCCCATGTTCGGCGAGGAAGGTGGTGCTGCCGAGCACCACATGCCGGCCCTCGACACGACCGATCGCCCCCTTGCCGGTCGGCGAGTCGAAGTCGGCGACATCGGGGATGGTGATCTTTCGCTCGTCGGCAGCCGCCACGATCGCCCGCGCAAGCGGATGCTCGGACGCCTTCTCCACGCCGGCTGCAAGCCGCAGGATGGTCTCCTCGACAAATCGCGGGGCCACGACGATCCGGGTCACCGCCGGCTTTCCTTGCGTAAGCGTCCCGGTTTTGTCGACCACCAGAGTATCGATCTTCTCCATCCGCTCGAGCGCCTCCGCGTTCTTGATCAGAACGCCGGCGGCCGCCCCCTTGCCGATACCCACCATGATCGACATCGGCGTCGCGAGCCCGAGCGCGCAGGGGCAGGCAATGATCAGCACGGAAACGGCCGCGATCAGGCCATGCGCCAGCCGCGGCTCCGGCCCCCATACACCCCAGGCCGCGAAGGCGAGCAGCGCGACGGCGATGACGACCGGCACGAACCAGCCCGACACCTGATCAGCCATGCGCTGGATCGGCGCGCGCGAGCGCTGGGCATCCGCGACCATCTGGACAATGCGGGCGAGCATGGTGTCGCGCCCGACTTTTTCAGCCCGGATGACGAGCGCGCCGGTCTGGTTCAGCGTACCTCCTACGACCGCTTCGCCGACTACACGCGTCACCGGCATGGATTCGCCGGTCACCATCGATTCATCGATCGATGAGCGACCCTGCTCGACCACGCCGTCAACCGGCACGGTTTCACCGGGCCGGACCCTGAGCCGATCACCGATGACGACGGCTTCGACAGGAATATCCTCTTCAGCATCGTTCCGCCCGATCCGCCGGGCGGTTTTCGGCGCGAGATTGAGAAGCGCGCGGATTGCGCCGGAGGTCTGCTCCCGGGCGCGCAGTTCCATGACCTGACCGAGCAGCACCAGCACGGTGATCACGGCCGCGGCCTCATAGTAGACCGCGACCGTGCCATCGGCGCCTCGGAAAGCCTGCGGGTAGAGCTGCGGCGCGAATGTCGCGACGATGCTGTAGCCCCAGGCGACCCCGGTGCCCATCGCGATCAGCGTGAACATGTTGAGGCTGCGGTTGACGATCGACGCCCAGCCACGTTCGAAGAACGGCCATCCGGCCCACAGGACCACCGGCGTCGCCAGCGCGAACTGGATCCAGATCGAGATGCGCATCGGCACCAAATGGTGCAGCGCCGGGATCAGGTGACCGCCCATCTCCAGCAGGAACACGGGCAAGGCGAGCACGAGGCCGATCCAGAAGCGTCGGGTCATATCGGCGAGTTCGGGGCTTGATCCGGCATCCGCCGCCGCGATCAGCGGCTCCAGCGCCATGCCGCAGATCGGGCAACTACCCGGCGCATCCCGGCGGATTTCCGGATGCATCGGGCATGTCCAGATCGTCCCTTCCGTTGCGGTTGCCGTTACTGCCGCAACGTGGTGATGCTCATGGGTATCAGGTCCATGCGTGTGGCTATGGTGGGAATGATCGCCATGGGCGGCAGCACCCTCATGGTGATGTGCAGCATGCGCTGCCAGTGCCGCATAATGCACGGGGTCGGCGTCGAACTTCGCCTTGCAGCCGGCCGAGCAGAAGACGTAGCGCTCGCCTTCATACTCAGCATTGTGAGCGGTCCTGGCGGGATCGACCACCATGCCGCAGACCGGATCATGGTCGACGTGACCGGACGGCGTTTCGCCGTCCGGCTCATGATGGTGATGATGGCCGTGCGCCCCAGTCACCTCGGCGGCGCGTTCGCTCTTCTGATCGTCGTCGGCCATTCATCACCTTTCGCACGCCCCGCGGGCCTATTGGTTTGCCTTCACTCCTCGATCAGATGGAACTCTTCGAGCAGCTTGGCGATCTCGGTGCCTTCGAGCTTCTTCATCAGCAGCTTGCGCAGAAAGGCCGGTCCGGGAAGGTCGATACCCTTGCCGTCCCTCAGCGGACCGATCGCCGCCAACAGCGTACGGATGTCATAGGTCGAGTTGAAGACCTCCGGCACACCGCGCTCGACATTCATCAGCGTATAGACGGCCTCCATCGGGGTTCTCACCGAATATTCCGTGGTGAAGATGCAGTCCCGCTGCTTCGATTCCGCGAACTGGCCGATGAAGGCGAAGTTGACCGCGCCCTCCGGCACCACGTCCGGCCGGTCACCCGCCTGGCGCGGCATGAAGAAGGCGGTGATATAGGGCATCATCGTGGGCACGGTGCTGGCGCCGGAGGCTGCGAGTTCGGGAATGTCCTCGACCGGCACGCCGAGGTGATAGAGCCATTCCTGGGTGATCTCCTCGCCGGTGCATTCCTGCATCGGCTTCTTCACATAGTCGCCTGGCTTGTCGACGAAGAGCGCATAGAACCAGGCGATCATCTGGTCCTTGGGCTGCTTCTTGAAATGCGGCTGGCGATGAACCGTCCAGCTCAGCAGCCACGCCGAGTCCTTCACCGTGACGATACCCGCTGAGACGATCTTGCCGGTGAAGGGGTTCCGCTTCGTGATCTTCTCGACATAGGCCGGAATACGGGCATCGAGGGCAGTGATCGACGCGGAGGCCCATTTCGTTTCCGGGATATGGCCCCCGAATACATCGGGGCGACCGAAGGCCGGATCCTTGGCAGCTATCCGCCGCCACAGGTCCCAGGCCGGCGCCGGTCCCTCGTTCAGTTTCGCTGGCGTCTTGTGGTCGCCATTGTCCGAGTTCTCGGTCAGCGACCCGATCGTGATGAAGACGAGATCGTCTGGCCCGAGATCGACGCCGCCTTCGACGCCGCGCTCTTTCCAGTGAATGCGGGTCGCTTGCTTGCGGCCGGGCTGGATGTCGAAATCGACATCGGTGACCTCGACGCCGTAGCGGAACGTGACGCCGTGATCGGTCAGCCACTTCACCAGCGGCAGGACCATCGATTCATACTGGTTGTAGCGGTTGAACTTGAGCGAGGAGAAGTCGGCGAGACTGCCGATATGATGGATGAAGCGGTGCAGGTAGAGCTTCATCTCCAGCGCGGAATGCCATTCCTCGAAGGCGAACATGGTGCGCCAGTAGAGCCAGAAATTGCTTTTGAGGAAGTCTTCGCCGAAGACCTCGTTGATACGCTTGTTCTCCATCTCCTCGCGCGTCGCGAGGAAGACCGAGAGCAGGTCCTTCTGGGCCTTGTCGTTGAGCGTCAACAGCGCTTTGTCGGGCACGTCCTGGCCCTGGTTCTGCGTCGTACGCTGGAGCGAAAAGTTCGGATCGTCCTTGTTGAGCCGGTAGAATTCGTCGAGCACGCTGGCATCCTCGATCTCCAGCGAGGGGATCGAGCGATAGAGGTCCCACAGGCACTCGAAATGCTCCTCCATCTCGCGGCCGCCGCGAATGACGAAGCCCTTTTCGGGCACGTCCAGACCATCGAGCGCGCCGCCGGGGATTTCCAGCTCTTCCAATATGGTGATGCGGTCGCCCGAAACGCCGCCGTCGCGGATCAGGAAGGCGGCGCCGGCGAGCCCCGCGAGGCCCGAGCCGACGAACCACGCCGTCTTTTTGTCGGCGCCTTCCGGCTTGCGTGGACGGACAAAGGCTTCATAGTTTCCACTGCTATAATGCATGGCAAACTCCTGTTTTTCTTGTTGGGATCAGTCGGCGGGCTTGTAGCTGTAGAAGCCTTCGCCCGACGCGATGCCGAGCTTGCCCTTGTCGATGTAGTTTTCCTTCAGCCACGCGGCGAGCGACTGTGCGTGCTCATCACCGTGCGACAGGATGTTGTAGGGGGTGTTCAATCCGATGATGTCGTAGATCTGGAACGGCCCCATCGGCGCGCCGGTGGCGATCCGCCAGACCTTGTCGACATCTTCCGGCTCGGCATAGCCGCCGGCAGCCAGATCGGTGGCCGCGTTCAGGAACGGCACCAGCAGGGAGTTGAGGACGTAGCCCGCTTTTTCCTTGCGCACCGGGATCGGCACCATGCCGATCGCGGAGGAGAAGGCGATCAGGGTATCGAACACGGCCGGATCGGTGTCGTCCGTACCCATCACCTCGGCAGTGTTGAACTTCCAGATGCTGTTGGCGAAGTGCAGCGCCAGGAAACGGTCCGGGCGGCCGGTGAAGGCTTTGAGGTCGCTCGGCAGCAAAGTCGAGCTATTGGTGGCGAAGATCGTTCTGTCAGGCGCGAGCCCCGCCAGTTTCTCGTAGAGCGCCTGCTTGATCTCGAGCACTTCCGGAACCGCTTCGATGACCAGATCGGCATTCGCAACCGCAGCCCCAAGATCGGCGGTGAGCGTGATGCGTCTCGAAGCTTCGGCTGCCTTGCCGTCAGCCGCACCCGTCACCTCTTTCACGTAGGTTTCTACAAGCGTTTCGAACCGATGCCTCGCCTGGTCGAGTGCTTCGTCGCTGATCTCATAAGCGGTAACGTCAAAGCCACTATAGGCGGCCTGGAAGGCGATCTGGCTGCCGAGGACACCGGTGCCTAGCACCGTCACTTTCAGGATGTCGCTCATTCATTCTCTTCCTTGCGTCGGGTTTCATAGAGAAACGGCGCAGCGACTTCGGCGGGCACGCGAACCAGCTTGCCGGTAGCTTTCTCGATGAGCACCCATTGCGACAGGGCCGCGACGAGCGTCTGACCGTTACTGTCTTTGAACTCGACGCACCGGGCGTATCTCGCTCCGCGCGGCTTCCCTTCGACCCAGGTTATGGCAAAGGTCTCTTCGCCCGCCCGGATATTGCCGCGGTAATCGACCTCGTGCCTGAGCACCATAGCAACATAGGTGTCGGCATCCCTCGGACGCGCGGCTGTCAGCCAGTGCGCCACCGACACATCCTGAATCCAGGTCACCCAGACCGCATTGTTGACATGGCCGAGTTCATCGATGTCTTCTTCGGTTGCCTGGAAACGGATATGGAAGCGCCGACGTTCGTCCACTTTTCCAGCCAAGGGCACGCCTGAAGCATCGCAGCCGATCCTGCGGCGTCCTTCGCCAGGAAGGCTCATGACCGGGTGGATGGCGCATCGAGGCCTGCCATCGCGCGAAAGAAGCCGACAAGCATTTGCTCTCGGGGAATAGCGCCTTCGACATCGCCCTCGACCGCCAGTCCCATCCACAGTGCATAGAGGCCGATCCCGGTCTGCAGCGGCGGCAAGGCAGGCCGAAGCGCAAAGCGCCGCGTCAGATCCGCCACAAGTTCTCCGAACAAATGGTGGCAGGCGGCCTTTCCTTCGCGATGCCGTTCAGCGAACGCGGGGTCCCGCCGCGCATGAAGCTGCAATTCGATCGAAAGCAGCGACCAATGCTGTTCGTCAGCCAGCTTAGCCAGCCGCGCCGCAAGCACTTGCAGAGTCGCCTCGATATCATCGCCGGAGCAGTGGGCGACCAGATCGCGCAGAAGCACGACCTCGTCCTGGATATGAGCCTGCAGAATCTCGACCAGCAGATCGTCCTTGCTTGCAAAATTCGAATAGAAGGCCCCCTGCGAATGACCCGCTGCACTACAGATGTTGCGGATCGACATGGCCGCCACCCCTTCTTCCACAATGGACGAATGTGCTGCGGCGAGCAGCTTATCCCGCGTCTGGCGCTGCGTTTCCTTTCGCGTGAGGCGCATGAGCGATCGACCTCCAATTCAGCACGGCATGGAAACCTTTCACCCATGTCGGCGTTCACCGTAAAACCAGATATCACCTGATATCTCGAATGCAACGAAAATCCGGTTCGAAGGATCGCCCTTGGCTGAGACCTATATCCCCTACTCCACCAGCGTCGAAGTGCTCGGCGAAGACGAGGAGCGGCTCACCGCCGAAATCCTCGAAATCATGGCGAGCACCAACCGCAAGGCGTTCGAGCGCCATCGGCATGCGGTGCGCGACGCCCATGCCAAGAGCCACGGGTTCCTGAAGGGCGAACTCGTCGTCCCGGAACTGCCGGAGCATCTGCGCCAGGGGCTTTTCGCTCGCCCGGCCACCTATTCCGTGGTGATCCGCCTCTCTTCGGCGCCGGGCGACATCCACTCCGATACCATTCCCGCCCCACGCGGCATGGCGATCAAGGTGATCGGTGTCGATGGCGAGCGGCTTCTCCCCGAAGACCAGGGCCACAACCAGGATTTCCTGCTCGTCAACATCCCGACCTTGAGCTTCGGCACGATCGGTAAATATCGCCAGCTCATCGGCCTTCTGGAGCAGAATGCCCAGAACCCGGCCTTTCTCCAGCGAGCGATGGCTGGGGTCGCGCGCGGCGTGGAGGCGGCAGTCGAAGCGGTCGGCGTCGAGCCCGGCGCCACGCTGCGCGGGCTCGCTCGCGACAATAACCATCTGCTGGGCGAAACCTATCATTCGATGGCGGCGATCCGCTTCGGCGACCATATCGCCAAGATCAGTGCCGCGCCGTTCTCCGACAACGTCCGTGCACTGACCGGCAAGGATGTCGGCGCGGTTGAGGATTCCACCATGCGCGATCTGGTGGTTGAACATTTCCGCGAGCAAGGCGCAGAGTATCAGCTCCGTGCTCAGCTCTGTGCCGATCTCGACAGGATGCCGGTCGAGGACGCCGCCGTGCTCTGGCCGGAAGACCTTTCGCCGCACCAGCCGATCGCGACCCTGCGCATCCCGCCACAGGAGGCCTATTCGCCGGCGCGGCGCGTCTACGGCGATGATGTGCTGTCGTTCAATCCCTGGCACGGTATCCGCGATCATCAGCCACTCGGCTCGATCATGCGCGTGCGCATCGCCGCCTATGAACGATCCACCCGCTACCGCCATGAGATGAACGCCCAGCCTCGTGTCGAGCCGACAAACATCGACGCCATCCCGGACTGACGCACCGATCGTCACACGCAATCACGAAAGGAGGCCAGCCATGGCCGAAACCGAAGACACCCCGCAGATCGACGAAACCCGCCTTCAAGCCATCCGGCGGCGGATCGAGGAAGTGGCCGGCGACGCGCCGCAGCTCGCCAAGCTCGCCCTTGAGCAGATGGTGACGAAGCACAATCCCGACCTCAAGGGCACGGCGGGCTCGGCTGGCCGTGTCGGCGCCCAGTCCGGCAATGTCTCCGAGCTCACAGCCATCGCAAACTTGAAGCCAGGCGGCGCGGACCGGCTGAAACGCATCTTCGGGCTGGTGAACGGCAATTTCGATGGCGCACAGAAGGTCGGCACGCTCCACAATATGCGGTTCGTGTTCTTCGACAACGACACACGAATCCTGTTCGCCACCGCCTATGACGGCGACTGGGACACCTATATCAACGACTTCGCCACCAAGATCCCCGACCTGATGGACCTGCTTTTCGCTTCGGTCGAAGGTTGGCCTGGCATCGCAAGCCCCAAGGTCAAGGATTTCATCGCCGAGCATCAGATCACCGCTGCCGGCTGGTTCGTCGCCAACCCGCAGGTGACCGTCGTCGACGTGCGCCGCCTTCAGCGGATGGAACATGCCGTCAACGAATTCCTGGACAAGGTGGGCTGAGCCATGGCGATCCTTCAGAAACTGAAAGAGCGCTTCCGGCGCGACAGCGTTACGCTCGATCTGCACGACATTCAGGCGCTGATCCTGCGAAGCCGGCCCGAGCCTTATGTCGGTATCCACGCCATGCTCCATTTCGACGAGGCGGAGGGCGCGCGCGATCTTCTCGGCCGGCTCGCGCCCCATATCGCATCTGCCGACAACTGGAGCGAGGATCTTGATTTCTGGATCGGGGCCGCACTCAGCTTCGAGGGGCTGAAGGCGCTCGGCGTTCCCGAAGCGCAGCTCAAGACATTCCCGCTCCCCTTCCAGCAGGGCATGGCCGCACGCGCGGAGCAGCTTCGCGACTTCGGGCCCAACGCGCCGGAAAACTGGGAAGAGGTGTTCAAGCCCGGCAACTGCCATCTCGCGCTGACTATCTACGCCGTGGATGATGCTGCGCTCGATAAGGCGCTGGCGACGGCGCGCACCGAACTCGACCGGAGCAGCGGCGTGACCCTGCTCGGCGAGCATCGTTTCGGCGCGCCGGATGGCGCGAAAAACCCGTTCGGTTTCCGGGATTCGATCTCCCAGCCCGCCGTCGAGGGTAGCGGCGTCGATCCGCTGCCGGGCGAGGAGCGCCCGATCAAGGCGGGCGAGTTCATTCTTGGATATGAAAGCGAGAACGGCCAACCGCTTGGCATGCCCGAGCCCGCCGGGCTGGGCAAGAACGGCACCTTCGTCGTTATGCGCAAGTACAACAGCCGGGTCGGCTGTTTTAACGCCTTCCTCAAGGCGCATGGCGAGACGCCGGAGGAACGCGAGCTATTAGCCGCCAAGATGTTCGGTCGCTGGCGGTCAGGCGCTCCACTGACGTTGTCGCCGGATCATGACGACCCGGACCTCGGCGCCGATCCGCAGCGCAACAACGACTTCAATTTCAAGGACGACCCCAAAGGCCGCGTTGTGCCGCTTGGCTGCCATATGCGCCGGCTCAATCCCCGCGACTCCGAGTTGACGCTGCTCACCGACGTCAACATTCACCGCATCATCCGCCGTTCCTCGACCTTCGGGCCGGTTTATTCCGAGGATGTGGCGCCGAAAGACGATGCCAAAGGCGATCGCGGCCTCTTCTTCATCTTCATAAGCGCGCGCGCTTACGACACGATCGAGTTCATGCAGCAGGAATGGATCAACCGCGGCAATTTCGTCGACCTCGGCGAGGAGCGCGATCCAATCGTTGGTCTGCATGAGGAGGACGGCCGGTTCACGATCCCGCAGGCGCCTGCGCGCAAGCGCATCGACGGTGTGCAGACCTTCAATGTCATGAAGGGAGGCGAATATCTGTTCATGCCAAGCCTATCGGCGCTTAAGTGGTTGGCAGAACAACGCTAAAGCTATTCACCTGATTGTCGGTTGAGATTTGAAGTGTGCAGAGTGACCCGGAAAGTGCGGGGCTGTGCGGAAGGTTAAGTGAGTGGGAGTTGAGTTTCGGCAAGGCTGGGGATGGTTGGTCCTTGTGGCGCTTACGATTTCGACGACCGGCGATGAAATCACGTTGCTGACGTTGATGTTCCGCACTGCCGAGAACGCATCCGGCTATGCGGTGCCGACGCTGCTGACCGCGGAGCTGCTACCCGGTCTGATCGCCGCACCCTGGGCGGGCCGCTTGATCGACCGCCGGGAGGCGGCCCGCATTCTGGTCATGGTGTCAGTTCTGCAAGCGGGCGTGATAGCATTTATCGCCTATTATCCCATGTTCACGCTCGCCGGGGCCGCGCTGTTGAGCGTGCTGTTCACGATCAGCAGCGCCGCAACATTCGCGTTGATTCCAGTGCTGGCGAGCGGCTTGGAATGACCTCGCACTCGCCAATTCCCTTATGGAAATGGTTCGCAGCCTTGGAATGCTCGCTGGTCCAGTCGCTGGGGGCGTACTGGTGGGATGGATCGGATCGCGCAATGCGCTTTTAGCCGATGCCGCCAGTTATGCCCTTTTGGCCCTCGTCGTGATGGCGAGCAGGCTTCGCCGCAAGCCACAACGGGACGATCAGGAGGAAGAGACCCTGTTCGCGGACTACCTGCCGCTGCTCCGCAATCGACGGTTGATGGTGGTTACGGGTGCGCTCAGCCTCGAAGTGTTTGCGACCGCCATAGCCGACGTTGCTTTCGTGTTTCTCGTGATGGTGACGCTGGGAGCGGGCCGACCGCGTTTGGAATGCTGACGGCACTATGGGCGGTTGGGATGTTGATCGGCGCTGGGCTGGCCGAAAGGGTTATTGGCCATAGGGTCGGACTGGCGGCGTTCGGCACGGCCGCTGTCATGGGCGCGACCATGCTGTGGATCGGCCTTGCGCCGATCGGGCTGGCAATCGTTGCCGTCGCCTTCATCCTAGGCGGCGGCGCAAACAGCATCCACAACGTCGCTGTCCGAACCTTGTTCCAGTCGGAATGCCCGCCCGCCGATCATGGCAAGGTCGCCGCGATCTATGGTGCGGTGACACGCACCGCCGTAATCGGCGGCTATGTTGCTGGCGGCTTCTTTTTTGTGCCGAATGATGCGCCAACCGCCTATCTCGTGGGCGGCCTGCTGGGCGTTGTCGCGGGCTTAGTCGGATGGCGGATATTCAATCGTAGATGGAGCGCAGCACCAATCAAAGCATCGACGCGCCAAGATTGACCTGATTGTCGTGCCCCTCCGCTAACGGCTATACCAATCAGGTGGCGTGATTGAGGCGCGGTGCGGAACGGACACGATAGCGACGCCCTAATGATGTAAGGCAGAAAATATATGACCTTTCAGTTTGATCCATCATTCGATGCAGAATCACTCCACATGCCGGGAGATTCTTTGATCGAATTAGACCAGATAGAGAGTTCATTAGGAATATTGCTGCCGTCTGAGCTTCGTGATTTATTTATTGAATTCGGATCAGCGATAGTTTTCAATAAGGATGTTGAATTTCCTGCGGAAAAATGCGCCTATTCCGATGATTCAGGAAGAATTGGCGTTTCAGTTATATATGGCCCTGTTGACGGAAGCTCAGGAATAATTCGCATAAACGAACAATTATCCATGCAGATTCCAAAAACATCTGTGGTTTTTGCGGAAATCGGTCTGGGCAATATGCTGTTAATTGACAGAATTGATGGAAAGATATCCGTATGACTGCACGATGAAGCTCTGCCTTCTAGGGCGATAACCCCCGTATACGACAGCTTTCATGACTTTATCGATGCACTGGTAGCCTTCGATCCTCCTCCCCTGCCCAGTTTAAAGGAATTGGGATTGGACTTGAAAGCGATGGGGATAGAAGAGGAGTAGCTAGATGTTACGGTTCGGCGCTGACGGAAACCACATCATTGGCGGCGGCTCGGCCGGCTGCGTCATGGCCAACCGCCTTTCTGCTGATTCGGATAAAGCTGTCTGCCTCATCGAGGCGGGGCCGCGCGATCGCAATCCCTTCATTCACATGCCGCTTGGCGTCGGCGTCATTGCCCGCACGGGATGGGTGAACTGGAACTGTGAGACCGAAGTCGAGCCTCACCTTAACAACCGGCGGCTCTATTGGCCGCGCGGCAAGACGCTGGGTGGCAGCAGCTCGATCAATGCAATGGTCTACATTCGCGGCGATCGGGCGGACTATGAGGGCTGGGGGGCGGCCGCCGGAGCTGACTGGGACTGGCCGCGCATGCGCGAGCTTTTTATCGCGCTCGAAAACAATCAGGCTATCCACGACGAGCATCATGGCAATGCCGGGCCACTTTGCGTCTCCAATCTTGGGCGAGTGAACCCACTTACGGAAGACTTCGTCGAAGCTGGGGTGGAACTGCACTACCCGCGAAATCCCGACTTCAATGGCGTGAGCCAGGAAGGCTTTGGTGTCTATCAGGTGACCCAGAAAGACGGGCAACGGTTCAGCACGGCGCGAGCGTTTCTCGATCCGGCTCGCTCGCGCAAGAATCTCGCCATCGAAACGAACGGCCTCGTCGAACGGATACTGTTCAAGGACCGTCGCGCCATCGGGGTCCGCGTCGGCGGCCGGGACCTGCTGCTGCGCCCCGGTGGAGAGGTGATCCTTTCGGCTGGCGCGGTCAATTCGCCGCAGATTCTGATGCTGTCGGGCGTCGGCTCGGCGAGCGAACTCAGGCAGCATGGCATAGAGATCGTTCTGGATGCGCCCGAAGTCGGAGCCAATCTCGCCGATCACCTCGACTATACGGCTGTGGCAACCACGGCCGATCGCGAAGGATTTGGGGTGGCGCCCAGTTTCCTGCCTCGTGCGATACGCGGCGCATGGAGCTATTTCCTTCATCATGAAGGCGAATTGACGTCAAATGCCTCGGAGGGCGGCGCTTTCCTCAAATCCGACGCCGGCCGGGAGCGGCCCAATCTTCAATTCCATTTCCTGCCGGCGATCCTGCGTGACCATGGCCGCAAGACAGCCTTCGGCTACGGAATGACCGTGCATGTCTGCGACCTTCTACCGAAGAGCCGCGGCAGGATCGGGCTCAAGATCGCCGATCCCACGGCTCATCCGCGCATAGAGGGCAATTATCTCAGTCATCCCGATGATGTGGGCGTCTTGCTGAATGGCGCGAAGCTAGCCCGCAAGCTCCTTCATGCGCCGGCGCTCGCCCGTCACTTGCGCGAGGAGGTGCGACCGGGACCCGCGGTCCAGACCGACGAGGCTCTGATCGACGACATCCGCGCGCGCGCTGAAACAATCTATCATCCGGTAGGAACATGCCGCATGGGCAGTGACTCGGCATCCGTGGTCGATCCGGCAGCCCGTGTACGTGGCATTGACGGTTTGCGCGTGGTCGATGCATCGATCATGCCGTCGATCGTGTCGGGCAACACTAACGCGCCTACCATGGCGATCGCGGAAAATGTCGCGCAAATGATGATCCGGCCTTGAGGAAGAATGGCGATGAGGTTCAGTTTCGTATTGGCAGCCATGCTGCTACTTGCAGCATCTGCGTCCGTCGAGGCACAGCGCGCTTCTTTCGGAGTGTGGAAGAATCCGCAGGACAGCGTACATGTGCGAGCCCAGCCGTGCGGAAGCAGAATGTGCGGGGTCGTGGTCTGGGCAAGTGACAAAGCCAAGGCGGATGCGCGGCGCGGCGGGACAAACGATCTGGTAGGTCTGATCCTGTTTCGCGATTTTGTTCCTGAAAAGAAGGGCGTGTGGCGCGGCAGTGTTTTTGTACCCGACATCGGCCAAACCTTCTCTGGAACAATCACCACGCTCGACGATCGGCGGATGGAGGGAAAGGGGTGCCTGACAGGGCGGATCATGTGCAAATCGCAGATATGGACGAAAGTGAACTGAAATCCGTCCAATCATCGTCTGACCGAGAGCGGCAAGCCAAGGATTTTAATAAGACACATCAAAAGCTTCTACGATAAATTGAAGAGGCGCGGAGCAGGAAGCGGGCATGGCGACAGCGATGTGTGCAGCCGCCACGGGATCAATTCGGCGACGGGCATGCGACTTGGTCAGCGTAAGCAGGCGGATAATCCGTTATTGATCGTCGCGGCCAGAAGACGGTCCGCTGCGGCAGCGGCTGCACGAACAGATTAACCTAATGGAAATCACACGATAAGCGCCCCGCCTGATGCGCCCGACGACACATTCCGCCGCTAGCAGGCATCCCCCCGGAAATTCCAGCAATCTACGCACGCCCAAAATCCGTAGCGTCCGATAAACTCTGCCGGAAAGGAGGACTGTCCCACAACAAGCTATCAGGGGTTTTCCGACATGCTTATAGGCTACATGCGCGTCTCTTCCACAGATGACCGGCAATCGGTCGATCTTCAGCGCGATGCGCTGATCGCAGCCGGCGTCGATAGCCGGCATCTCTATTCCGACAAGGCATCCGGCGCTCGCGAGGACCGGGCGAGCCTGCGGGCCTGCCTCGAATATCTCGCAGCCGGCGATACGCTGGTCGTGTGGAAACTGGATCGGCTCGGCCGCTCCCTGCCGCATTTGCTGTCGATCCTGACCGATCTCAGGGAGCGTGACGTGTCATTCCGGTCATTGACCGAGCAGATGGACACGGGAACGCCGCATGGCGAGCTGCTGTTTTCGCTGTTCGGCGCGCTGGCCCAGTATGAACGGGCATTGACGCGCGAGCGCATCATGGCAGGCCTTGCGGCCGCCAGACGGCGCGGGCGCTACGGTGGCCGCCCGCGAACGATCGATGCGGAAAAGCTCGATCAGATCACCGCCGCCCTTGCCGGTGGCGCTAGCAAGTCGTCGATCAGCCGCACGTTCAACGTGCCCCGATCGACCCTCGCAGATACGCTCGCGCGGGCCGGATGGCTCAAACCGCCGCGCCTTGCGTAACGACAAAAACATAATTATATTTCCGTAATGCCATCCATGCGCTTCTCCTGGCACCCGGCCAAAGCCGAGAGCAATCTGAAGAAGCACGGCGTCAGCTTTGCGATCGCTACTCGTGCGTTCACAGATCCTTTCGCGCTGAGCGATCAGGATCGGATCGAAGGTGGCGAGCGACGATGGCAAACCTTGGGCCTCGTGGAAGGGCATCTGCTCCTCCTCGTGGCCCACACTGTCGTCGAGCAAGACGATGACGGCGAGTATGTGGAGATCATTCATATCATTTCGGCTCGAAAGGCCGATCGAACGGAAAGGCGACGTTATGAAGAAGAAAGACGCTGATACCGTCCGTTTCCAACTCGATCCGGACAATCTGCCGCCGTTGACCGAAGCGCAACAGGCCGAACTGGATGCCCTGCAGGCGATGCCGGATAGCGGGATCGACTATAGCGACTCTCCGGCGCTGACAGAGGATTTCTGGCGGAACGGGCAGCGTGGGCGCTTCTATAAGCCCATCAAGCAGCAGGTGACGGCACGCCTTGATGCTGATGTGCTCGCCTGGCTCAAATCGCAGGGTAAGGGCTACCAAGCCCGCATGAACGCCATACTTCGCCGTGAGATGCTGGCGACCGCCAGAAGGCAGGAAAAGCCACGTTAATTTAGATAGTTAGGCTATCGGTTATCGTGATATAATCGTACATGGATTTACCCCAGAAAGCGTTTGGCAAGTCGGATCAGACGCGCTGCCCGGCCCGAATAGGGAGGAAAGACGAGAGGCAGAGCGGAGAAGCGGTTCTGGAGAACGGCGCGCTCATGACTGAAAGTCCGGAACCCGTGATGGCCATGTGCCGCCCCGATCCCGGAATTGTTCACACCGCCGAACGGCAGATGATCGTGGACGTATTGGACGATGGTAAGGTTGACGCCTGCACTGCCGGAAGTCGTGGCCGCCAGGATATGATCCACTCTCGCCCGGTCACGATCGAACACATAAAGCGCCAGCGGCTTGGGTCTTGCGTTGATCCGACCGATCACGGTTTCAATGTCATCATAGGTCAGGACCGGCAGGACGGGACCGAATATCTCCTCATGGTCGATCGCCGCCTCGGGAGCGATCGCCTCCAGCACTGTGGGCGCCAGCGCCCTTCCCTGCCTTTCGCCGCCGACAATGATCCGCCCGCCCGTGGCCAGGGCATCCGCAATCAGGCCCCCCAGTCTGTCCGCATGGCGATCATTGACGATCCTTGCGAGATAGGGGCTCGTCATGCCCGAACCATAAGCGGCGGCGATCCGGCGGCGCAGCGCTTCCACGAACCGGTCGCGGATCGAAGCGTGGACGAACACATGATCGGGCGCGATGCAGGTTTGACCGGCATTGGAGAATTTGCCGAAGGCGATCCAACTGGCGGCCGTCTCTATGTCGGCATCCGGTCCCACGATCGTGGGCGACTTGCCACCCAGTTCCAGCGTAACGGAGGTCAGGTGGCGGGAGGCTGCCTGCATTACGACTTTCCCGACCTCGGGGCTGCCGGTGAAGAAGATATGATCGAAGGGCAGCGCGAGCAGGGCCTGAGACATCTCCTTCCCGCCGAGGGCGACGGTAACCAAGTCTGGCGGAAATGTGTCGGCGATCAGCCGCGCGATGACGCCCGAGGTAGCAGGTGTCATCTCCGAAGGCTTCAGGATAGCGCTGTTGCCGGCAGCAAGGCAGGACACAAGCGGCCCCAGGCAGAGATTGAATGGGTAATTCCAGGGCGCGATGATAAGGCACACGCCGCGTGGCTGCGGCACGATCCGTCCGGCCGTGCCGAAACCGATCAATGTCGGTCCGACATGGACTGGCCGCATCCATCGGCGCAGATTACGACGGCTGTGGCGGATTTCCTGCATGACCGGAAGAATTTCCGTCAGAAACACTTCGGCCTCCGGCTTGCCGAAGTCGGTCGCCATGGCCTGGACGATCTCCCCTTCGAACTTTCGTATGGCAGCCGCGAGGCGCGCCAGCGCAGCGCGTCTTTCAGCAAGGCCAAAGCGCATCCGGCGCTCGTCCGACATTGCCTTTTGCGCGGTGAAGAGCATTTCCACCGGGCGGCCATCACAGGGTTCCTGCGAAATCGAATGGCTCTCTTCAATCATTTCATTCTCGTCGAAAACATGACCTTCGCGCGAGTCTTACGAGCGCAAAAGCAATAAGGAACTACACGAACATGTAGTATCGACCCGACATGCCTGGGAACCGAATGGACTCCAACGCTGCTTTCGCGACTGGCGGAAACGGCACTTCGCCGTGTGGAATTGACCGCGCGCGTCAGCCTGCTGCGCGCACCTTGCGGCTACGGCAAATCGGCGACGCTCGCGGCCGGTTGGAAGGAGGCGGCGGACACTGGTCGCCCGGCGCTTTGGGCAAGTCTTGCAAGCGACGACACAAAGAAGGGCACCCTGCGTCGCCTCGCCTTTCAGGCCGGAACCGCCGCGGACATCGAGTCCATTCTCCAATGGATATGGCATCAGGACAGGCCCGGGATTATTTGCCTCGATGATGTTCAGGAAGCGCCGCATCTCGAAACGCTGACAAGAGACATGATGGATGCTCTTCCCGATGATTGGCGAGCGGTCCTTGCAACCTCCGCCCCCTGGGGATTTGGCGTCCTCAACGCTGACTGGCAGGAAGTCGGCCCCGATGCCCTGGCCTGCCGCGCCCAGGATCTGAAGGAATTGATCCGGGTCCCTTCAGCCCTCGACCGGATCATATCGGACACACAGGGTTGGCCCGCATTGTGCCGCATCGCGGGCCGTGTATCCTACCGGATGCAGCCACTGCATTTATGGCCCGAGATCATCTGTTATCTCGATCAGATGGTGTTGGCGCCCTTATCGCCCGCTCTGCGCACATGGCTGAAAAAGGCGGCATTAATCGCTCCCCTCGATGCCGAAAGCCACGATTTTGCCCTGCGCGTCCACGACGGCGCGCAATGGATCGCACGTGCGCAACGCGAATGCCTCCTATTGAGGCCGGACAGTGACGGAATGTTTGCGCTCAATCCGGCGCTGCGACACCATCTTGCCTTGAGCGGACAGTCGCAGCTTCGTTCCTCTCCAAGCCATCTTCTAAAACGTGCGGCTTTTCATCACTGGCGCGCCGGCCGGCCAGCGCAAACGATAGCGCTTTCGCTGCGGGCCGGCGATCCGGCCTGGGCGCGGGGGCTGGGCGGTGAGATCGTCATGGATGTCGCCCTGCGACAAGGCCGTATCGATGAGTTGGCCCATTGGCTCGAGGGCGTGCCCGACACAGCGTTGCTGACCAATCCCATGGCTGGCCTGGGAAAGATATGGGCCCTTTCCTTCCAGCAGCAGCATGCAGGGGCGACGCACCTTTTGAAGTTGCTGTCACGCACGGATGCGCATGAGGAATTGCTGACGCTGCTCGGTGCGACGACAGCGGCGCTGAGGGACGATGTCGTCCGGGCGGAAATGCTCTGCCGGCAATGGCTCGAGCTGCACGCCCGGGAAAATCCGATGATGAAGGCCTCCGCCCTGGCCTGCCTCGCGAGCATCGTGGCGAGCCAGTCGAACGCGGCCGAGTTCGCGGCACTACGTCCCCTACTGGATCAAGCCTGTGCCCTGGCCGATCAGGGCTTTTCCCGCGACTGGGCAAAGATTGCCGAAGTGCTGCTCCTGCTGACGCAGGGGCAGATCATTCCCGCACGAAATAGGATCGACGCGCATCTGACGGATATGGTCTCCCCGGTCGCCGAGCAGACGCTGAAAACATTGCGCCTCGCTGTGCTGGCCGAAAGCGGCGTGCCTCTGGCAGAACTGGAATGGCCGTTGCTTTTCTGCGACCAGATCGTCGACGTCCGCATTCATACGGCACGGGCCATATTACGGGCCGCTCGTCTGGCCGGAGATGCGGACCTCTGCGAAAAAATCCTGACCGAACTGAACGTGAAAGCCGTACGCGACCACATGCCGCGACTGCAACTCATGGCCGATATCCTGACTGCGGAACATGAAATCGCGTCGGGTCGATCGGTCACCATCCCCAATATTCCCAGGAACGACGCCATCACTTCGGCTCACCTCGCCATTGCGGACGTCGAGTGCATGCTTCTGTCTGCGACGCGGGCGCTTGCCGACGGGAAGGATCACCTCGCGCGCCAATTGACGGACCGTATCCTGGCCCGCATCCGCAGGGCAGGATGGCAACATATCATACTCAAAACCCTCATGCTGCGTTCGGTGCTGCATCTACGTAAAGAGGCGCTGCAACTTTCCATACGGTCAGCGGAAGAGGCCTCGGAAATTCGCGACAGCACAGGACTGAAGGAAACAGCGCGGGAGTTCCGGAATATCCTGGAGCATATTCACGCGGGATGGGCCGTAAAGGCGAGGTTTGATCGGTCCGCAGCACAACATCACTTGCCGAGTTCACAACATACCGAAGGATCCGACCTGTCTCGCCGCCAACTCCATATCCTCGGCCTGGCGCGGGATGGTCTTACGAGCGCGGAGATCGCCAACATATTGGGTATCGGCGAAGATGGCGTAAAATGGCATTTTCGCGCGATCTTCAAGTGTCTCGCTGTCAACAGGCGCACCCAGGCCGTCGCCACGGCGATACAGCGCGGTCTCCTTCACTAAACGATCTCCCACGTCACAAATAGAGGCAGGCATGCTGTTGCGCGGCCTCCCGCAAGGCAAGATCAGCAATCCATTCTTAGTCGACTCTCGTTGCCGCCCTCGCCAGCATGAGATCCACGAGAAAGTCCAGAAGCTCTCCGCTTGCGACCTCGTGCGGTTCGAGCAGGCCCTGGAACATGCTTCCCTCGTGGACAGCCAGGATCAGTCGCGCGATGCGCGGGAGGCCCCGGGCAACGATGCGGGAGTCCTCGCGAAGGATGTCGGCGAGCGCGCCCTCGATGATGGCGAGGATCCGTCCTTGCCGTTCGGCATAGTGGCTCGCCATGGCAGGATGGCGCAAGGCATAGAGGCCGAACTCGGCCTGGAGCAGATACCAGTCCCGATCGAACGGATAGCTGGCGATAAAGGCCTTGAGGAAATTGTCGGCCGTCGAGCCGGGCATGGACAGGGCGCAAGCGGTCGCCTCCTCCAGCCTCGACTGCAAGCGCTCGATCACCCGGTCATAGAGGGCGAAGAACAATTCGTCCTTGGATCGGAAGCTGGAATTATAGGCCCCCCGGCTCAGACCGACGCGCTCGCAAATATCTTCCTGGGTGGAGCCATGGAAGCCACGTTCGGCGAAGGCCTCGAGAGCGCCATCCAGGATGCGCTCCCGGGTCTGCGCCCGGGTCGGGCGCGTTCGTGCCGGGCGGCGGCTCACGGGATCACGGGCGGGAGCATTTCGATACAAATATGTATTGAGTCGGTTGGATGTCAACGTTACCGTGCGGGAGCAGGAGACGTTCTTCATGACCTTGCGATGTTCGATGCTGGTTGCCGCGCTGGCGACTGCGGTCTGTCAGGGCGCGCAGGCGCAAACGATCGACAGGCTTGATCTCGATTATCGAAGCGCCCAGGCGAGGCTGCTCGAGCGGTCGGACGCGATCCAGGGCGCCGACGCCGATGTGCGCAGCAAGGAGGCCCAGAAAGGCTCCACGAGCACGTTGCGGCGTCCGACCGTCGAGTTCGAAGGACAGATGATCCGCTATCAGAAAACCCTCTATCTGCCGCTCGGCCCGCTGGCGGACGTGGCCCAGGATTATTCCATCTCTGACCCCCTGCGCTTCGAGATCGAGCGCACCAGCACCCGGCCGATCGTGACGGCGACGCTGCCGCTCTATTCCGGCGGCCAGATTCCCGCCGCCCAGGCGGGCGCCGCGGCGCAACTGGGACAGTCGCGCGCCGAACGCCAGATCGTCATCGACAACGGTCTGTTGCAGATGACCCAGCTCTATTTCGGCCAGCAGTTGCTCGAGCGCGTGCGCGATGTTCGCCGTGATGCGCTTGCGGGATTAGAGCGGCATGTCGCGGACGCCCTCAAGCTCGAACAGGAAGGGTTCATAAGCCGGGCCCAACGCCTCCAGGCGCAGGTAGCGCGCGACGACGCCGCGCGCGAACTGGAAAAGGCGCAGGCCGATCTCGCGAGTGCGCAGGTAGCGCTTGCCGGCGCGCTGCGGGCGCCGTCCGGCGTCGATCCCGTCTCCCCGATCTTCGTGATCCGTCAGCCGCTCCGTTCGCTCGACACCTATGTGGACGCGGCCCTGCGCGCCCATCCCCAACTGGATCGGCTCGGCGCGCTGGAAGACCAGGCTGAAGCGGGGGTGGCCCTTCAGCGCGCCAAGCTCCGGCCTACGATCTATGGCTTCGCCCAGTATAATTTCGATCGGCGCGACACGCTGTTGACCGATCCCGACTGGTCGGTGGGCGTCGGGCTGCGCTACACGCTCTTCTCCGGTGTGGGCCGCTCGCAAGCGGTGCAGGCCGCGCGGGAAACGGTGACGCAAGCCAATGCGGGCCTGCGCGAAGCCCGCACCCAGATCGAAATCGGCGTCACGCGGTCCTGGAACGATGCGGAAGCCGCGCGACGGCGGTTTGAGCTGACCGACACGGCCATCACTGCGGCGCAGGAGAATCTGCGGGTCCAGACCCTCGGCTATCAGGAGCAGCAGACAACCTCGCTCGACGTGATCGATGCGCAGCTCGGTCTTGCCCGCTCCCGGATCCAGCGCGCCCAGGCCGGATATGATTTCGTTGTCGCGCTCGCCCAGCTTCTCCACGTCAGCGGTCAGATCGCCACATTGCCGGACTATATCGACCAGGGTGAAAGGGTCACGCCATGACCGCCACATCGGAAACCCTGGTCACCCCGGACGAGACGGCTCCGCCGGTTCCGACCGGGCGGAAGCGCAAGTTGCTGCCGCTCATTGCTTTCCTCGTCGTGGTCATTCTCGGCCTCGGTCTCTGGCTGGCCTATCGCCCGGTTCCCGATCAGCTCCAGGGCATGGTCGAGGCCCGCGAACTGCGGATCACGAGCAAGGTCTCGGCTCGGATCACGGCCTTTCATGTCGAGGAAGGCCAGCCGGTGAAGACGGGACAGCTGCTCTATACGCTCGACAGTCCCGAGGTCGAAGCCCGCTCCGAACAGGCCGGCGGCGCGCTCGCCGCCGCGCAGGCGAATGCGGACAAGGCCGATGAAGGCGCACGGCCGGAGGATATCCGGGCTGCCGAGGCCCAGTGGCGACGCGCGCAGGCGGCGGCGGACCTCGCCCAGACCACCTATCAGCGCACCGAGCGCCTCTTTGAACAGGGTGTGCTGGCGGGGCAGAAACGCGACGAGAGCCGCGCAAACGCCCTGGCCTCCAATGAAGCGGCCCGAGCGGCGCGCGCGCAATATGATCTGGCGCTGGCCGGGGCGCGGCGACAGGATCGGCAGGCCGCGAGCGGACAGGTGCGCCAGGCGCGCGGCGCCCTGGCCGAAGTCGAGGCGGCCGAGAAGGAAACCCGGGTGTTCGCGCCGTCGGACGGTGAGATCGGACGCAGGCTGGCGCAGTCGGGCGAACTCGTGCCGCAGGGATTTCCCGTCTTCGTCCTGACCGACATCGATCATCCCTGGGTGACGCTCACCCTGAGAGAAGATCAGTTCAGTGCGATCCGCCGGGGACGGGTCCTGACCGGCCGCATACCTGCGCTCGGCGATCGTTGCGCCCAGTTTCGGGTCTTCTACATCGCGCCCGCCGGCGATTTCGCGACATGGCGCGCGACCCGCCAGTCGAGCGGCTTTGACGTGAAGAGCTTTGACGTGCGCCTGTCGCCCGTGTCGCGGGTCGATGGGCTGCGCCCCGGCATGACGGTCCTGTTCGACTGGCCGCAATGATCCGGGCCTTCGTCGATAGCGCCCGGCGCGAAACCGCCTTCCTGCGCGGCAGCGTCTGGGATCTGGCGCTGGTCACCTGGCTGCCTCTGCTGCTGCTGGCGATCGTCGCGGTCCAGTTGTCGGCAGGCGTCATGCGGAACCTGCCGATCGTCGTGGTCGACGAGGACGGCGGCGGCGTCGCGCGCGACCTCACCCGCAAGCTGGAGGCGTCACCCGGGCTCAAGGTCGCGGCGCGGCCACCGGACATGGCACAGGCCGAGCATCTGGTCCGCTCCAACGCCGCCTATGCCGTGGTCCTGATCCCGCGTGATCTCGAGCGCACCGTGCTGCGCGGCGAGACCGGCAAGATCCTCCTCTTCTACAATGCGAGCTATTCCACGCCCTCGGGTTCGGTGTTGCGTGAAGTCGGCACCGTGGTCCAGGCCCACGCAAAGGCCTTGGCCGGGGAGCAAAGCGCCGCGATCGCCGGTCCCGCGCGTGTGCGGCCGCAGCCGGTGAGCGTGCAGAGCCGGATCCTCTACAACCCGCAGGCCAGTTACGAGCTGCAACTCGTCGCCCTGATCCACCCCGCACTCCTGCACCTGCTGTTCATGATCGCGGTCGTGAGCGCGCTCGGTCGCGAGCTGCGGGACGGGACCATCGGAGCATGGCTTGCAGGGCCTCGAGGCGAGGCGGTCGCCGCCGTCGCCGGCAAGATCGCGCCCTATATCCTCATCTTCCTGCTCTGGGGGGCGCTTGCGACCGGCTATCTCGCGGTCTACCGGGGCTGGCCCGTGCAAGGGAGCGTGGCGATGCTGATGGGCGGCTATCTCGCCCTCTATCTCGCCTATGCGGGCATGGCCTTGTTCATCGTCGGGGCCACCCTTTCCATGGGGCAGGCGCTGTCGATGACCGCCCTCTATGCGGGCGCTTCCTTCGCCTTCGCCGGGGCGATCTTCCCGATCGAGTCGGCCTCCGCCTTCGCCCGGCTATGGAGCGCGCTGCTGCCTTTTACCCGCTTCGCGCGGCTGGTCGCGGAGCAATGGATGATCGGCGCACCCGTGCTCGCATCTCTTGGATCGATCCTGGCGCTGTTTGCCTTTCTCGTCGTCGGCTCGGGCGCCGGGCTGCCGCGCTATGTCTCGGCGCGGATGAGCCCGGAGGTCTGGGGACGACGATGATCGGCCGCGCCTTCCTCGCTACCTTCCGCGCCGTTCTCTCCGACCGCTCCGCCTTCATGCTGATCGTCGTGTCGACGATCCTCTATTCCTTCTTCTACCCTTCAGCCTATTCCGGGGAGGTCGCGGTCCGCATTCCGGTGGCCGTCGTCGATCTCGACGACAGCGGCGCAAGCCGCAGTCTCGTGCGCCGGATCGCAGCGCTCCAGCAGGCCGATCTTGCCGCGCGCCCGGCCTCTCCAGGAGCCGCCCGGCTCTGGCTCGAGACGACCGGCGCAGGGGCCGTGGTCATCATCCCCGAGGGGTTCGAGCGACATATTCTGAACGGCGCCCAGGGCACGGTCGCGCTCTACGGCAACGGCGCCTATCTGCTGCGCAGCAGCACGGCGCTGTCAGGCATCGGCCTGGCGGTCACCACGATCGCCGGCGAGGCGGCGAGCGATCAGGCCATGGCGCAGGGCGCACCCGCCCGCCCTGCCCTGTCGCTCGTTCAGCGCCCGCTGTTCAACACGCGCGAAGGCTATGGCAGCACGGTGTTCCCCGGGGTCGGCTTCCTCATCATTCACCAGACCCTGCTGATGGGCCTGACGATGCTCGCCGCCACCCTGCGCGAGACACTGGGACGCTTTCGTCTGCCCTCGCGCACCCTTATCGGAATTGCCCTGGCCTTCTTCGTGATCGGCTGGGCCGACGTGGCCTATTATGCGGGTTTTGTGTTCTGGTTTCAGGACTATCCCCGCGCCGCCGGCTCTCCTGGCGCCTTGATCGTGGGCGGCAGTTTGTTCGTGGGCGCGACTGTGGCGGCGGCGCTTGCGCTGGCCAGCCTCTTCCGGACACGGGAACGACCCCTGCAACTGTGGATGGGCACGTCGCTCGCCATCTTCTTCCTCGCGGGTCTCTCCTGGCCGGCGGAGGCGACGCCGGCCTGGCTGGCGCTCCTCGCGCGCCTCCTGCCAACCACCGCGGGCATTCATCTCATGGTCGGGCTCAATCAGATGGGCGCGAGCCTTGCCGAGCAGACGCGGGAGGTGCTCAACCTCGCCATCCTCATTCTGGTCTACGGAGGCCTGGCCTGGTGGCGCTTCACGAAGATTTCCGCGCCGGACCTTCAGCCTCTCAAGCCTGACTGACGCCTCAATGGAACGAGATCGTCAGGGGCACCCCAAGTGCAACCCTCTCGCCCCGGCCGACGCGACCTTGGCGCAACCCAGGGGGAGGTGTTCGAAGCGGACCTCTGCAGGGCTTCATCAGATAGAGATCACCGAGATGGGGATAAACCGGAGGCTGCCTCGACTATTGCTCTGCTTTCGCCGCCGCGAGGATCGCGGCCTCTACCGGCGCCCAGGTGGGGTCCGCAGGCGAAAGCATGTTGAAGTGGCCCGCATTCTCCAGGGTGATCACCGTCGCCTTATCGCCGGCCGACTGTGCGGCTGCTGCATAGGCTTGCGCGGCTGAAGGCTCCAGCACGACGGAAGCGACCATGAATTGAGGCACGGCCAGAGGCAGCCATTCGATCGGATTTGCCTGACGGTAGCGGCCCGCCTGTGCGTCAGGAGCGCCCCCGAACAGGTTGACGAAGATCGGGCGGCCGCAAATATCCTTGTCGAACCCGTACAGGGTTCGCAGGTCGCCTGGGCCGTCGATGGCGACCGCGGCGGAAACCTTCAGTGGATCAGCGCCGCGGACCTCGCTGTCGGCAGGCAATCTGGGACGGGCCGCCAGCCACAGGGCAGCGTGGGCGCCGGCCGAATGTCCCACCGTCACCACATGCTTCAGGTCCAGAGGCTGGGTTCGTGCCAGCACCCTCAAGTGATCGAGCGCCGCTCCCCAATCCTGGAAGGTCCCAGGCCACCCGCCGCGGGTGTCACCAACCTGTCGATAGTCGGCCGTGAACAATGCGATGTTCGTTTCGGCGACGGGTAGATTGCGTCCGAT
>NZ_JBMDIO010000036.1:0-49638 GCF_057808725.1 Novosphingobium sp. FG90 | reverse complement strand
TCATCGCCGGATCGGATGCTGGGGCTTGTAACCTATTTGGCGATAAATGTCAACCCCGTCGCCCTCAGGCGAGAAACTCGCGTGTGCGCTTGACGATCTCGCCCACGTAGTCGCGCGCATCGCGTCCGCTGGCGGCGGCGGCCATCAACGGCACTTCCAGTCCCAGCACCTGCCCGCGCGGAAGCGCCTCCACGAATTCGCGCAAGGGCAGTTCACCCTGCCCCGGGATCATGCGCCCGCTCATGGCCTCGGCCATGTAGTCATCGGCACCCTTGCGCGGCACGTCGCTGAGCTGGACATGGCCGATCAGCGCCGGGTCGAGTTCCGCCACCTGCCGTACCGTTCCGCCTGAGCGGAAGAAGTGCATGGTATCGATCAGCACCGTAGCCTTTCCGCTTCCGATGTATTCGACCGCCTCCAGCGCCTCGGGCAGCGAGCGGATGGTGAAGACCGGCGTGAACTCGATCGAGAATTCCATCCCGCGCTCGTCGGCCATCTGCGCCAGCATGGCGAGCTGGTCGAAGGCCCTTGCCCGCTCCACGCCCATGTCGACGGCATTGATGCGCAAGGCGCCGAGGTCGGCGAAGATGTCCATGTCGGCCGCCCGCTCCGCCGCGTCGGCCCCGGCGGATACGCCAAGCCCCTCGGCAATGCTGATCGCGATACCCCTGTCGGCGAGCACCGCCTTCAGATCACGCCGCAGCGCCGGGTCGTCACGCAGGGACCACGGGGCATAGCCGTGCGGGTTGAACCGCTCGGGCAACTGGCCGAGCCCCATCGACACCGCCTTGCAGCCGAGGTCTGCCGCGAGCGTCACGTGCTCCACCGGCCCAAGCCCCAGCACCGTCAGCAGTTCGATCCCCAGCGGATGTGGCATGGCAGCGATTCCCCTCTCCCGTCACCGCTGCCATACCGCGAGGACGGTGGGCAAGGAATGTGATTTCGGTGTCAGTCTGTCGTCAGTGAAGCACGCCCGCGCGGCGCTTGTCCCACGCGAACCACAGCAGCGCCAGGGCAATGATCCAGATGCCCGCAGTCATCGCCAGCATTCCCGGCGTGGTCATGCTGGCCGGCATCCCCGCCGAGAACTGCCAGGCCTGCGACACCGCGAGCCCGAGCAGCGACGCCGCGAAGGCACCGACCGCCCAGCCCGACCGGGCGAGCAGCAGCAGGCTTCCCGCAAGGCCGCCCCACACACCGAGCGCCCAGGGCAACAGCGTCCAGGTCGGAGCGGAATCCAGCCAGTCGACGATCTCGGGCGGGACTTGCGCCAGATAGTCGGGATTGCGCGATGCCGTCATGGTGAAGTCGAGGCAGCCGAACGCATTCCACAGCACCGCCAGGACGGCGACAGCCCAGAACGACCAGCCCGGCCGCGTCACGTATCTGTCCGTCGTCCCTGCCATTACGCCTCTCCCTGCAGGGAAGCAGGATACTCCCGCGAAGAGGGCGATGCAATTCGCCGCGCGAATGGCTAAGTAGCCTTGCATGGCCGACCTTTTCGCCGACGACATCCCCCCCTCGACCCCCGACGCGCTGCGCGAGGACGCGCCGCTCGCCGACCGCCTGCGCCCGCGCGACCTTACCGAAGTCGTCGGGCAGGAGCACCTGACCGGCCCCGAAGGCGCGATCGGGCGCATGGTGGCGGCGGGGCGGCTGTCCTCGATGATCCTGTGGGGGCCGCCGGGCACCGGCAAGACCAGCATCGCGCGCCTGCTCGCCGCCGCCGTGGGTATGCGCTTCGCCGCCGTCTCCGCGGTGTTCTCGGGCGTGGCGGACCTCAAGAAAGCTTTCGCCGAAGCCGACATCGCCGCCAAGGCAGGCCAGCGCACGCTGCTGTTCGTGGACGAGATCCACCGCTTCAACCGCGCCCAGCAGGACGGCTTCCTGCCCTTCGTGGAGCGCGGCACCGTGACGCTGGTGGGCGCCACGACCGAGAACCCCAGCTTCGCGCTCAACGCCGCACTCCTCAGCCGCGCGCAGGTGCTGATCCTCCACCGCCTCGACGCCGCCGCGCTGAATGCGCTGCTGACCAAGGGCGAGGAACTGGAAGGCCCCCTGCCCGTCACGGCCGAAGCGCGCGAGGCGCTGGTGGCCTCGGCCGACGGCGACGGGCGCTTCCTGCTCAACCAGGCCGAAACGCTCTATGCGGCGAAGATTCCGCAGCCGCTCGATCCGGCGGGCCTCGGCCAGTTCCTGCAGCGGCGCGTGGCGGTCTACGACAAGGACCGCGACGGGCACTACAACCTCATCTCCGCGCTGCACAAATCGGTGCGCGGATCGGACCCGCAGGCCGCGCTCTACTACATGGCGCGGATGCTGACGGCGGGCGAGGAACCGCTGTTCGTCCTGCGCCGCCTCGTCCGCATGGCGAGCGAGGACATCGGCATGGCCGACCCTCAGGCGCTGGTGCAGTGCCTTGCCGCCAAGCAGGCGTATGAGTTCCTTGGCTCCCCGGAGGGCGAGCTGGCGATCGTGCAGGCGTGCATCTACGTGGCGACCGCACCCAAGTCGAACGCGGCGTACATGGCGTTCAAGTCCTCGTTCAAGACGGCGCGAGAGACGGGGTCGGTAAGCCCGCCGCAGAACATCCTCAACGCGCCGACCAAGCTGATGAAGGACATCGGCTACGGCAAGGACTACGCCTACGACCACGACGCGCCCGACGCCTTCTCCGGCGACGACTACTGGCCCGAGGAGATGGGGCCGCAGACCTTCTACGAGCCGGTGGAACGCGGCTTCGAGCGCGAGGTGAAGAAGCGCCTCGAATGGTGGGACAGGAAGCGCGCCGAGCGGCGGGCGGAGTGACCTTGCTGATAACGCCCCGTCACCCTGAACTCTTTTCAGGGTCCATGGTGCGGAGTGTTCCGCCCCCGGCTTCACCACCGGCACAGGCGGCTGGTGAAATCACGTTGCAGACGAGGCTGCCTGATGGACCCTGAAACGAGTTCAGGGTGACGGAAACGTGGATACAATCGCGTCGCATTCCCGCTCAGGATAACCCATGCACTTCCGCCACTTCATCGCCATCGACTGGTCCGGCGCGCTGGGCGAGCGCCAGAAAGGCATCGCCGTCGCCCTGTGCGAGAGCGGGGACGCCGCGCCCCGCCTGCTGCGCCCTGCCAGCCACGCGCACTGGTCTCGCGCCGACGTGCTCGACCTGCTGCTGAACCGCCTGCCGCAAGGCACCCTCGTCGGCCTCGACCTCGGCCTATCGCTGCCCTTCGCCGACGCGGGCGCGTTCTTCCCCGGCTGGGCCGACAGCCCGCGCGATGCCCGCGCGCTCTGGGCGCTGATCGACGCCATCTGCGCCGAAGACCTGCACCTCTCGGCCGCCAGCTTCGTCGATCACATCGATCTCAGCGCCTACTTCCGCCGCCACGGCGGGCGCGAGGGGGCGCATTTCCACCTCCCCGGCGCGCTCCACAAGCGCGGCCGCATGCGCGTGACCGAGGAAGCGCAGGCCCGCGCCGGATGCCGCCCCTACTCCAATTTCAACCTCGTGGGCGCGGCGCAAGTCGGCAAGTCGAGCCTGACGGGCATGCGCCTGCTCCACCGCCTTGACGGCCGCGTGCCGGTCTGGCCGATCGACCCGCTGCCTGCGAGCGGCTCGGTGGTGACCGAGATCTACACCACCCTCGCCGCCGTCGCCGCAGGACGCTTGGCAGGCCGCGCCAAGATGACCGACCACGCCGCGCTCGATACCGCCCTCTCCGCGCTGGGTTCGCGCCCGACCGGCGGCAGCGGCCCGATCGACGACCACAGCGCCGACGCCCTCCTCACCGCCGCCTGGCTGCGCGTCGCCGCCCCGCGCGAGGCCCTGTGGCAACCCGCTGAACTCACACCCGAACTCGCCCGTACCGAGGGCTGGACCTTCGGCGCGCGCTGACGCACAACCGCTCCCATAGGAACAGGGAGCCTCACCCCCATGAAGTCCATCCTGCTGGCGGGCATCGCCTGCCTCACCCTTAGCGCCTGCGCGACGACAACGAGCAACGCGAACTCGGATATCCGTGACTTCGTCAACGCGGCCAATGCTGAAGTAGCTGCTGTCAATGCAGATACCCAAGCCTGGAAACCATTCGTCCAGCGAACCATAGAGCGCTGGTTCGAGACAGACCCCGCCTTCGCAATCTACGAAGGCGCACACCAGTACGACGGCAAGCTCCCCGACTGGAGCGAGGCCGGCCTCAAAGCGCGCGCGGTTTTCCTGCACTCCGTCATCGACGAGGCGGGCAAATTCGATCATCTCTCCCCCGCCGACCGCTTCGAGCGCGACTATCTGGTGCAGGTCGCCAAGGGCCAGCTGTTCTGGCTGGAGGACGCCGACCAGCCGCACACCAACCCCGCCTACTACATCAACGGCGGCCTCGACCCGAACGTCTACGTCAGCCGCGACTATGCCGACAAGCCGACGCGGATGAAGGCGATGATCGCGTTCTTCAAATCTGTCGCCGCGCAAGCCCCCAACATCCGCGCCAACCTGCCCGCCGCGATGCCCGCCAGCTTCATCAAGCTGGGCACTGACGGCTTCGGCGGCTTTGCCGACTACTACCGCGGCGATGCCCGCGCCGCCTTCGCCGACGTCACCGACCCGGCGCTGCAGGCCGAGTTCAAGACCGCCTCCGAAGCCGCCGCCGTCGCCATGAAGGGCGTCGCCGATCAGGTCGCCAAGGCCACGCCGACGCAAGGTTTCGCACTCGGCGCCGACAAGTTTGCGCGCATGGTCCTCGCGACCGAAGGCGTCGATGCCACGCTCGATACGCTGGAGGCGGCAGGCAAGGCCGATCTCCTGCGCAACCAGCAGGCGCTGAAACTGGCCTGCGCGAAGTACACGCCGGGCAAGACCATCCAGCAGTGCTTCGACAAGATGCGCGCCGACAAGCCCGAGGACGGCCCCGTCGCCGAGGCCCGGCGCGAAATCCCACAGCTCGCCGACTTCGTGCGCAGTCGCGACATCGCGACGATCCCCGGCACGAAAATGGCGATGGTCGAGGAAAGCCCGCCCTACAACCGCGCGAACTCCGCCTACATCGACCCGCCGGGGCCGCTGGAGAACGGCGGCTCGTCGATCTACTACATCTCGCCGCCGGACCCGACGTGGTCGAAGCAGATGCAGATGGACTATATCCCCGGCAAGGCGGACCTGCTGTTCACCACCGTCCATGAGGTGATGCCGGGACATTACCTGCAGTTCCTCCATTCGAACGCGGCGCCCTCGATCGTCGGCAAGCTGTTCGTCGGCTACGCCTTCGCCGAAGGCTGGGCGCACTATGCCGAGGAGATGATGCTGGAGGCAGGGCTGGGAGACGGCGACCCGGGCGTGGCTGTCGGCCAGATCTCCAACGCGCTCCTGCGCAACTGCCGCTATCTCTCGGCGATCGGCCTGCATGCGCGCGGGATGACTCAGGCGCAGTCGAAGCAGATGTTCATGGAGCAATGCTACCAGGACGAAGGCACCGCCGAGCAGCAGGCCGCGCGCGGCACATACGATCCGGCCTACCTCAACTACACGCTGGGCAAGCTGATGATCCGCAGGCTGCGCACCGACTGGACCGCGACGCGCGGCGGGCGCTCGGCATGGAAGGCGTTTCACGACGAGTTCCTCAGCCACGGCGGCCCGGCGATCCCGCTGCTGCGCCAGACGATGATGAACGAGGCAGCCCCGCACGCCGTGTTCTGATTTGGGCTTTACCGGCGCCCCCCGCTCGCGGTAAGGGCGCCGGACTTGCTTCGCGAAGCACCATTTCGCGAACGGTAGCCGGCTTAGCTCAGTTGGTAGAGCACCTGATTTGTAATCAGGGGGCCACGGGTTCGAATCCTGTAGCCGGCACCACCTTTCGCCTACTTCTCCACAACCCACTCCCTGCGCAATCCCGGCCCCGCCAGCGTCATCAGCAGCGCCGCCAGCAGGTAGAGCACCAGCGCGAACAGCATCGAATAGCGCAGCGATTCGGCGCCCCATACCGGCGCCAGCGCCTTCGACAGCGCACCCAGCGCGTAGATGCCGCCGCCAAGACCGATCAGGTTGTTGATCAGCAGGAACAGCGCCGAGGCCGTCGCGCGGGCGGGCGGGTCGACGAGGTGCTGGATCGCGCCCGTCACCGGGCCGAGCCAGAAGTAGGCCAACACTTGCGGGATCAGGAACAGCACGAAGGCCACGGGCACGCTGGTCGTCCAGATTCCGCCCGCATAGAGCGGCACCGCGCAGACGAAGCCGATCGCGGGAACGCGGCCGTACCATGCCCGGTCGCCTTTCCCCAGCCGATCCGCCAGCGCGCCGCCGGTCAGCACCCCCACGGTGCCGCCCAGCAGCAGCACCGCACCGAAGAACCACGAGGTCTCGACGAGGCTCAGGTGAAAGCTGCGCTGCAGCAGGCTCGGCAGCCAGAAGGCGACGCCGTAGCCGAGCATGGAACTGGACGCCGCGCCGAAGCTGAGGAACCAGAACGCCCGCTTGCGCGCCAGCGTCGCGAAGACATCACCGAAACGCACGGTCGGCGTGGAAACAGGGCGCGGCTTGTCCTTCACCACCAGCTTGAACAGCGGTGCGATCAGGATGCCGCACAGGCCGACGATGAGGAACGCCGTGCGCCAGTCCACCGCCTGCGCCACATAGCCGCCCGCCATAACCCCCGCAGCCGAGCCGAGCGGAATACCCAGCGAATAGACCGAGAGCGCGAAGGCGCGCCGCTCGCTCGGGAAATGGTCGCCTATCACCGCATAGCTGGGGGCGACGCCGCCCGCCTCACCCACGCCCACGCCGAGACGGGCGAGGAAGATGTGCCAAAACCCCGTCGCCAGAGCGCAGAGGGAGGTGAACACGCTCCACACCACCAGCGATCCGGTGATGACCCAGGAACGGCTCGTGCGGTCCGCGACCCAGGCCAGCGGCACGCCGAGGGTCGAATAGAGGATCGCGAAGGCAAGGCCGCCCAGCATCCCCATCTGCGCATCGTCGAGCTTGAGGTCCGCCTGGATCGGCGCGGCGAGGATAGAGAGGATCTGCCGGTCGACGAAGTTGAACACGTAGACCAGCAGCAGCATCGCCAGCACCAGCCGGGGCGACGTGCCTTGCGGCGAGATTGCGGTCCGGGGTTCGTCGAGGACGGCGGTATCGCTCATGTCAGGTCACGTGCTCCTTGAGGAATGCCTCTATCGCGGCGAGCGCCAGCGGTTCGTCGAGGATCGGGGCATGGCCGACGCGCGGCACCTCGAACGCGGCATAGAACCCCGAATGGCGATGCGCCATCTCTTCCACGGTCGCTGCGCTCAGCAGGTCCGACAAGGCACCGCGCACGACCAGTACCGGCACCGCGTCCAGCAGGTCCCACAAAGGCCACAGGTCCGGCGGCACGGTGGAGGGATCGTCGCCCGCTATGCTTTCAGAGATCGCGGGATCGTAGGCGAAGGATACGCTGCCGTCGGCGTTCTCCCGCGCGACACGGCGGGCAAAGGCATCCCACTGCCCGTCGCCATAGTCCGGGAAGGCGGAGGCGTTGATCGCGCGCGTCCGGGCAGAGGCCTCGGCCCAGTCGGCCATCGCCCCGCCGGGACCGACATAGCCCTGGATGCGTGCAAGGCCGGCCGGATCGAGCACCGGTCCGATGTCGTTGAAGACCACCGCCTGCGCCAGCTCCGGCCGCAGCGCCTGCATCACCATCGCCATGAGCCCGCCCATGGAGGTGCCGACCAGTCCCGCCCGCTCCACGCCAAGGCCGTCCATCAGCGCCAGCATGTCCTGCGCATAGACGTCCGGCCGGTACTGCACGGGGTCGGTATCCCATTGCGAGAGCCCCCGCCCGCGCTGGTCGGGCACGATCATCCGGTAGCGCCCGGAGAGTCTGGCCACGAGCGGCTCGAAGTCCGCGCTGTTGCGGGTGAGGCCATGCATCATCAGCAGCACCGGCGCCCCTTCGGCGGCGGCATAATCCCGCGCGACGAGGTCCAGCCGTCCGTCGGCGCTGCGGTAGCGATGGACACGGTAGTCCATGAGGTATCCTTTCATCGCGCGGCCTCGTCGTCCCGGACGCCAGGGTCCGGGACGACGGCCCCCGGCACTCTTAGAACGCCAGCGTCGCGGTCGCGAAGACCTGGCGCGGGTTGCCGTAATAGGCGGTCAGCGTGCCTTCGGTGCCGAGCGAGGGCACGAACCGGCCGCTGGGCGCCGTCAGCAGTTCGCCCGTCACCGGGTTGGTCGCGAGGAACGTGTAGCCCGAAGTCTTGTAGCGCTTGTCGAGGATGTTCTTGCCATGGACGCCAAGGCTCCAGCGGCCACCCGGCGCCGTGTAGACGAGGCTGGCATCCAGCAGTCCGAAGCCCTTCTGGTCGAGATAGGGATTGGGAATCTCGAACTGATAGACCTTGCTGCGGTACGAGTAGGTCGTGCTGACATCGAGATCGCCGTCGCCCACCGGGGTCGAATAGGCCAGCGTGCCGCTGGCCGTCCACTTGGGGGTGTTCTGCACCTTGCGATACTCGGCAACGTCCGTCGGGGTCGATGCGATGTTGGCGATGTATTCCCGGTACTCGGCATCGATGTAACCGAGCGAGCCGGAGAGGTTCAGGCGGTCCCCCGGTGACACGAGGTCACGCCCGAGCCGCGCATTGGCTTCCAGTTCGAAGCCCTTGAAGCGCGCCTTGCCGGCATTGGTTATGATGCCGCAGAACGTCGGCAGGCCGCCCACCGTGCAACCGGCCGAGCCCGGGATCTGCACGTCCTTGTAGTCCATGTAGAACCCGGCCGCCGCAATGTAGAGCGCACCGCCGAGCAGGTTGCCCTTGTAGCCGATCTCGTAGCTGTCGACCGTTTCCGGATCGAAGCTCAGGTAGTCGGCAATTTCTGCGTCGGTGGGAGCCCCGGGCGTGGCGGCCGGTGCGTTGACGCCAACGCCGCGCGGGTCGAAGCCGCCGCCCTTGAAGCCCTGGCTGAAGCTTGCGTAGATGTTGTGGTCCGGCGTCGGCTTGAAGCTGAGCGAGGCGCGGGGCGTGAACTTGTCGAACTTCGCCTTGCCGGAGAAATTGGTGCTCGGCGCGCCCAGCGGCACTCCTGCCCCGCCGAACACCGGCGAACCGCCGCCAAGGTAGTTCTGCCGCAGGATCTGCGCCTTGCGCTCATCCCAGGTGTAGCGCCCGCCGACCGCCAGGCTCAGTTGCTCGGTGAAGTTGAACGTGAAGTCGCCGAACACCGCGAACGTGTTGGTGTCGACATTGGCCCGGGTGAAGGCGGTCAGGCCGTTGAGCGCGGTGAACAAGCGCACATCGAAGTCAGTGTCGGCCTTGGCGGTCAGGTAGTAGGCGCCCAGCAGGCCCTGCACCATGCCGCCGTCGTCCCACAGCAACTGGACTTCCTGGCTCATCTGTTCGTTGCGGTAGTAAGCGGGCACGTCCACATCGACGGCAGGCAGAGCGTCGAAGTCGATCGGCGAGGCGGAGTTGTCCTTGCGCCACGAACTGATCGAGCGGAACGTCAGCTTGTCCGTCAGTTCGGCGGTGGCGTTGATCGCCAGGCCATAGGCCTCCACCTCCTGCCGCGGATCGTTGAGACCGCCGCGCGTATCGTAGACATCGTCCAGCACCGGCGCGCCCGAAACGTAGCCCGGGATCAGGCGATGGCCGCCGCGCGCGTTCGACTTGTCCTTGGTGTAGTCGCCTGAGATGCGGATCAGCACCGGCTCCCCATAGCCGCCGATGTCCACGCTGGCCCGACCCGCCCAGATATCCTTGTTGTAGTTGTCCTGCCCGGTGGTCAGGTTCTTGCCGAAGCCCCCGCGCGACAGGCGCGCCACCGATCCACCGACGCGGATGAGGTCACTGACCGGCGCCGAGGCGGTGGCGATCAGGTCCGCCTGGTCATAGCTGCCGTAAGTCCCCTTCACCTTGAAGGAGAAGTCCTTCGGCAACTGCTTCGTCACGTACTTCACCGCACCGCCGATGGTGTTTCGGCCATAGAGCGTGCCCTGCGGCCCGCGCAGGACTTCGATCCGCTCGACGTCGTAGATATCGAGCACGGCCGCCTGCGGGCGATTGAGGTACACATCGTCGAGGTAGATGCCCACACCCTGCTCGAAGCCGGAAACCGGGTCCTGCTGGCCGACGCCGCGGATGAAGGCCGAAAGCGTCGAGTTGGTGCCGCGCGACGGCTCCAGCGTGACGTTCGGGGATACGTTGGCTACCTCGGTGATATCGACCGCGCCGGACTTCGCCAGCTGGTCACCGCTGAAGCTGGACACCGCGATCGGCACGTCGACCAGGCGCTCCTCGCGGCGGCGTGCCGTGACGATGATGTCGCCGCCGCCAACTTCTGCTTCCGCTGCGGTTGTCGCCGCCGGGGTCGAGGCCGCGTCCTGCGCCATGGCGGGCGTCACGAAACCGCCCGACAAAGCCAGCACACTCGAGGAAATCGCGAGGAATCGCACCTTGCGCATCACAGACACTCCCATTCACGCTTCTTGTTGAAGCCATGCATATTGATACTTGAATCGATTTTCAACTTTGAATGTTTGCCATGAACCGCAGACCGGTCTAACTGTGTCATCGTGAGCACAGAGCAGCCCCCCGCCGAAGGTTCGGCCGCCAAGATTCCGCGCACGGAACGCGGTCGCCGGACATTGCGCAAATTGCTGGATGCAGCCGCTTTCGAATTCGGCGAACACGGTTTCCACGAGGCGTCGATCACCGGCATCACCCGCCGGGCGGGCACGGCGCTGGGCAGTTTCTACACCTACTTCAATTCCAAGGACGAAATCTTCCGCGCCCTGGTGGACGATCTGTCCGGCAAGGTGCGCGAAGCGGCGCGCAATGCCCGCCAGCAGGACCTGCCCGCGCTGGAGACCGAGCGCGCCTCACTGATCGGGTTCCTGCGCTTCGCGGCCGAGCACAAGGAAATCTACCGCATCATCGACGAGTGCGAATTCGTCGATCCGGCCAGCTTCCGCCAGCACTACCAGTCCACCGCCACCCGCATTCACGAACGTCTGTCCGAAGGCATCCGCAAGGGCGAACTGCGCGAGGACCTGGGCGAGGCCCATGCCTGGGCGATCATGGGGATGAACGTCTTCCTCGGCCTGCGCTACGCGGTGTGGGACGATGCGGACGCGGAGAAGATCGCGGAACTGGCAAACTCGATCCTGCGGGACGGCATCGCAAAGCGTTAGCTTGCATCGTCCACGTCATTGCAAGCGCAGCGAAGCAATGACGGAATGCGTTGCCCACTGCAGCGTTATACTGGCGCCTAACCGCCATTTACGCGATGCTAAGGCAGTCCTGCCAGAAGCGGATTCGCCAAAGGGATCGGAAATTTACCAAGTGGACGCGCGCATCTTCCTCGCCTCGGGCTTCGTCGCCCTTGCCGCCATCGTCGGAGTGCTGATCGTCGCCGCCGAGCCGGACAAGCCCGCGCCCGCCTCTCTGGCCGAAGCCAAACTTGCGCAACCACCAGCCCAACCCGTAACCCATCCGACGCCCAAGCCAGTCCCGGCGAAGGACGAACCTTTCGTCATCAAGCGAATCCTGCCGATCAAGGGCGCCATCAAATACGGCGAATGGCACTGGGACGAAAAGGACGTGCCCCCCGGCCCCATCGTCGTGACGGTGGACCTCGAGGCCCGCGTGATCTCGGTCTTCCGGGGTGGCTACGAGATCGGCGCCGCCGCCGTCCTGCTCGGCACTGCGGACAAGCCGACCCCGCTGGGGATCTTCCCGATCACACAGAAGGACAAGGACCACGTCTCCAACATCTACACCGGCGCGCCGATGCCCTACATGCAGCGCCTGACCAACGACGGCATCACCCTGCACGGCTCCGACGTGGCGCTGGGCTACGCGAGCCACGGCTGCGTGGGCATGCCGGACGCCTTTGCGGCGAAGCTGTTCGACACCACGAAGATCGGCGACAAGGTCTACATCACGCGCGGCAAGCAGGTCGGCATGGGCGACAGCCTCGTCGGGGGGTAGAGCTGACGTTCAGTGACTGCGCCTTGGCGCCCTCGTCGGCGCCTTGGCAAAACTCCACCCGCCTGCATTGGGCCGCGCTACGAGGTTGCCGATGGATGCGGGCTGACCGTCCGAAAGACCATCGACCAGCCGAGCGATCGCCCCGCCCCGCACCTTGTCACGCGCCTCTTCGCCGTCGAGTTCCTGGACGATTCGCGCCACCACGCGCAAGATCACCGCACGCGGGGCCTGCGGGCGATACTTGAGGCCCATCGGCTCCTTCTTCACGCAGGATCGCCATTCCAGCGCCGCCATCCAGTCGAGCGCCGCGTCGGCCTCCGCTATATGCGCCGCGCTGCGAGCAAGGGCCGCGACGTCCAGCCAGTCCGCATCGGCCAGTGCCTTGCGGATGCGCACCCGGTCGAAGCGGTCGTTGGCGTTGCTCGGGTCCTGCGCGGCCACAAGCCCCGCCGCTTCCACGACCCCGCCCAGTTCGGCGCGCCGCCAGTCGAGCACCGGGCGCAGCAGCAGCACGTCCGTGCCCGGCACCCTGCCGCGCCCGCGCGCGCCGGCCAGTCCGGCGACCCCGCTGGCCCGGTTGAGCCGCATCAGCAGCGTCTCGGCCTGATCGTCGGCATGATGCGCGGTTGCCAGAGCGGCCAGACCCCGCTCCGCCGCCCATCCCGCCATGGCTTCATAGCGCGCGAGCCGCGCCTCCGCCTGCACGTTGCCGGGCGCGACGTTCACCGCCAGCGTTGCGTGGGGAACGGATAGACCGGCGCAAACGCGAGCGACTTCTCCCGCCTCTCCCGCACTTTCAGGGCGTAGCCCATGGTCCACGGTCGCCGCTTCCACTCGCCCCGGCAGCACCGCATGGGCAAGCAGCAACAGGCCGAGGCTGTCCGGCCCACCGGACACCGCGACGCCAAGCCGCGCCGCCCCGTCCTCGATCCGGTCAGCCCAGATCGCGGACAGACCGGCGCGAAAACGGTCTATCTCAGTTGCAGGCAAGTCCATTGCGCGTGGTGTTGTAGATACCGGCCAGACGCCCGGCCGCCTCGGCCGCGTAAGTCTCGCTGAACTCGGCCAGAGCGATACAGGCGCGCTTGGTGTCCTTGAGCTGCTTCATCGAGACGGCAAGATACAGCAGGCTATCCGAAGCACGATCGCCGCGCTTGTCGGTCTGGAAGTTCTGCAGGAACCACTTGGCCGCCTCGCCCGGATTGCCGTCGTCAAGATAGGCACGGCCCAGCAGGTTGCGGCCGAAGCTGGCGCGCGCATGCTTGGGATACTTCTCGAGGTAGAGCTTCAGCTGCTGCTGCGCCTCGGGATAATACTTGGCTTCCCAGAGGCGGAAACCATAGCTGTATTCGTCATCGCCCGGATCGCCGCTCTGCGGCTTGACGATGGCCTTGACGCCGTCGATCCGCGAGTTTGAAGGGGCAGTCGGCCGGGGTGCAGTCGCTACCGGAGCAGGCGTCGGACGCGGCGTGGCGGCCACGGGCGTCGGCAGCGGCGCCGGGCCGGAGGTTGCAGGTGCTGAAAGCACAGGCCCGGATACTGCCGGGGCCGTCGCGCCGGGTCCGGGCACGAAATCGGACTGGACCGGAGCAGCAGCCGCCAGCTTTGCTTCCAGTTGGCCGATGCGGTTGGTGTTCTGTTCGACTTGCGCGGTCAGCTGCGCCATCCGCGCTTCGACGGCGTCCATTCGCGTCAGAACGTCGGAGAGCGGCGTGGTCGAAGGGGCGCCAGGCGTCGGGGTCGGCGTGGGAGCGGCGTTGATCTGGGGCTCGAAGAACTTGCCGTCGGCTCCGGGGAAGACCTTGCGCTGCAGGGCGCGCACTTCGGCCTCTACCTTGTTGAGCCGCAGGTTGGTGTTGGCGTCCTGCGCAATGGCCGGGGCCGCGCCGAACAGGACCGATGCCAGCGCCGCCGTGGCCAGCCATTGCGCGCGGGCGGTGCCGCCGATTGCGCCAAGGGTACGTTTCATCGCCAAATCATCTCCATGCCGGGGCCATCATTACCCGAACCATGGCCGCCCCATGGCAGCGGAGGGTGAAACCGGGAATTAACCAATGGACCGATTACGGGTGTTGCCCGAGCCGCCCTCGCCTGTCGAGGCGCGGCCGCTCGGAAAGTCGTGGAAAGCGGCCGTCCGGATGCTTGTTGCCCCGGATGTTCAGTACCCCGATAGTTACTGCGCCGTAGGGGGCAGCAGCGATTCCGGTGTCGGCACTTCGGCAGGTTCGCGCTGAGCGGCACTGGCCGCCGGACGGGGAGCCGGGCGGCGCGCCGGCACGCGCGTCGCAACCGGAGCCGGGGCGCCGGTTGCAGTCGCAGCCGGCGACGCACCTGCGCCCGGAACCGCCGGAGCGGCGCCACGTGCGAGAAGGTCGGCCGCCGCCAGCGAGACGCCGGACACGAGACGCGGCTCGGTCGAAAGCGGCGGGATCGCCTTGCCGCCTACGGTGATCTGCAAGGCGTCGGGCCGCCCGGTGCGCAATTGCAGGCCGGTAGCCCCGGCAGGCACGGCCCAGTTCTCGCCCTTCGCGAGTTCCTTCTGCAGCACCTGGTCTCCCTTGGCGTCCGTCACCTTGACCCAGACCTTGTCGCCCGTCGCGGTCAGCACGACGGGACCGCCAGTGGGGGCCGGAGCCGGAGCGGCGGGAGCCGCGGCCCTGGGCGCAGCCGGAACCGCAGTCCGCTCTGCAACAAGATCGGGAAGCTGGCCTTCGGGCGACAGGAAGTTGCTCCAGAACAGCAGGAGCGCGCCGACCACGACGACCACACCGATCACCGCCGCCCAGGCGAGGCCGCGCGTCGGAACGCGCGCGGGATCACCCGGCTCGAAACTCGGCACATATTCGACGCGCTCACCGGCATCGTGATCGAGCTGTTCGCGCACCTTGGCAGCGATCATCCGCTCATCGAGGCCGATGGCGCGCGCGTAAGTGCGTGCGAAACCCACCGCATAAGTACGCGCGGCCAGATCGCCGAGACGGTCCTCCTCCAGCGCGATCAGGTGGCGTTCGGCGATCTTGGTCTGGGACGCGATATCCGCACGGCTCTTGCCCAGCGCCTCGCGGCCTGCACGAAGCTGGCTTCCGACGCTCTGCGGTCCACGCGCAAGACCCTGGGTTTCGACGTTTTCCAATTCCGCTCCGTTTGGCGTGGTAAATGCGACCTGATCGGCGCCTAACCAAACCGTCTGACCGGATAATGTCAATCAGGCCCTACCTGTTCCGGTCAAATTTATAGGGCAAAATCATTGTCCGCCCCGGCCGAGACCGGAACGGAACTGCAAATCAGTCGATCGAGATGTCCCGCTCCGCCGCCCAGGCCACCATTGCGCCGCGCAAATCGGCCGGAGGCGCGGCAAGCCAGCGTTCCATCGCAGCCGTGATCGCGGGCAGATCGACCTTGCCGACAAGCTCCTTGATCGGGCCGACCGCCGCCGGGGTGATCGACATGCGCCGGATACCGAGGCCCAGCAGCGCCAGCGCCTCAAGCCGCCGCCCGCCCATCTCGCCGCATACGCTGATGTCCACCGAAGTACCGTCCAACGTGCGCACGACGCGGCGCAGGAAACGCAGGATCGCCGGGCTCAACCAGTCGTAGCGCTCGGCCAGCTTGGGGTTCGAGCGGTCCGCCGCGAAGAGAAACTGGGTAAGGTCGTTCGTGCCGATAGAAAGGAAAGAAATCTTCGGCGCCAGCAAATCGAGCTGCTCGGCCAGAGAGGGCACCTCCAGCATCACGCCGTAGCGGATGGCCTCGGGCAATACCTTCTTCTGGCGGCGCAGGTAGGCGAGCTGGCCGTCGAACACGGCCTTGGCGGCGTCGAATTCCCAGGGCTCTGCGACCATGGGGAACATAACGTTGAGCGGCCGCCCCGCCGCCGCCTCCAGCAGCGCGCGGGCCTGCGCCTTAAGCAGCGCGTCGCGCTCCAGCGCCACGCGCAGGGCACGCCAGCCCATCGCGGGGTTCTCCTCCCCCTCACCGTCGTCGTGGCGCAGGTAGGGGAGCGTCTTGTCACCGCCGATGTCGACCGTGCGGAACACCACCGGGCGATCCCCTGCCGCATCCATGACGTCGCGGTAGAGGCGCGTCTGCTTCTCGCGCTGGGGGAGCGTGGCGGAAACGAGGAACTGGAACTCGGTCCGGAACAGGCCGATCCCGTCCGCCCCGGTGAGGTTGAGATTGGCGACATCGTCCCGCAGCCCCGCGTTGATCATCACCTTGATGCGCGTGCCGTCGCGCGTGGTCGCAGCAACGTCGCGCATGCCGGCATAGACCGCCTGCCGCTCCCGGTTGCGGGCGAAGCGGGCCTCGAACGCCTCGACCACACCGGCCGACGGGCGCACCATCGTCGTCCCCTGGTCGGCGTCGAGCAGCAGTGGATCGCCTTCGCGAACGACCCCGCGCAGCCCCCGCACGCGGCCCAGCACCGGGATGCCCATGGCGCGGGCAACGATGACGACGTGGCTGGTGAGCGAACCTTCTTCAAGGATCACACCCTTCAGGCGCCGCTTGTCGTATTCCAGCAGTTCCGCTGGCCCGAGATTGCGCGCGATCAGGATCGCGTCGTTGCGCAGTCCCATCGAGGCCGCCGTGCCGATCTGGCCCGAGACGATCCGCAACAGGCGGTTCGCCAGATCCTCCAGGTCGTGCATGCGGTCCGCGAGCAGCGGGTCGTCGATCTGGCGCATCCGCATGCGGGTGCGCTGCTGCACGCGCTCGATCGCCGCTTCGGCCGTCAGGCCACTGTCGATCGCCTCGTTGATGCGGCGCGTCCAGCCTTCGTCGTAGGCGAACATGCGGTACGTCTCGAGCACTTCCTCATGCTCGCCGCCCATGCCGAACTCGGCCTGGTTGGCCATCCGGTCGATCTGCTCACGCATGCGGTCGAAAGCGAGAATGACGCGCTGGCGCTCCGCCTCGGTATCTTCGGCGACGATATGCTCGATGGTGACGCGCGGCTGGTGGTAGACGGCGACGCCCGAAGCGAGGCCCTTCACCAGCGTCAGGCCGCGCAGCTGTTCCGGCCCGGTCTGGGCGGCAGTGAGCGCGCGGGCGTCCTCCTCGTCGATGAGGTCGGCATTGACGATGAGTTCGGACAGAACCATCGCCACCGTCTGCAGCGCCTCGATCTCCACTTCCTCGTAGCGGCGCGGCTCGACGTGCTGGACACAGAGTGCGCCAACAGCACGTTCGCGCCGAACGATCGGCACGCCGGCGAAGGAGTGGAACTTATCCTCGCCCGTTTCCGGGCGATACATGAAGTCGGGATGCGCGGCCGCTTCGGCCAGGTTCAGCGTCTCGATCCGGTCAGCGATGGAGCCCACCAGACCTTCACCCACCGCCATGCGGGTGACGTGGACCGCCTCCTGCGCGAGGCCGCGCGTCGCGAAGAGTTCGAGCATGCCTTCACGAAGGAGATAGATCGAGCAGACCTCGCTGTTGAGGCACTCACCTATCACTTCCACGACGTTGTTGAGCTTTGTCTGCGCATTACTGCGCGACGCCATCACCTCGTGAAGGCTGGTGAGGATGGTCCGGGCTGCTTCGACGGCTCCACTGGTCATTCCTTTGGCGTAACGCAAAGTCATGGCTTTGGGAACGCAGCGGATGCCGTCGATTCAGCTTATGCGGGTGATATTGCGAGATTCCCGGTTGTCCGGTGGAATTCTCCGCGCTCAGGACCCTCTACAAGACTGGAAATCGGCGATCAGAACCGCCCGATCTCCTCCTTGATGCGAAGCTTGCGCTTCTTGAGGGACTGGACGATTGCGGCATCAGGGATCGGGCGGCTCAATTCCTCGTGGATCTGCCGTTCGATACCGGCATGCTTGAGCTGCAGAGCGCTGACGTGCGAATTATCCATTGGACGTTCCTCCTTATAGGGGCCGGACCCTTGCCTTAAGGCAAACTGCGAACGGTGCTCTTGTAGAGCCATGACGAGCGACCTGACTGGGCGACTCGACACTGGTGGGCCGGCGCAAAAACCAAGGAACCACATCCGGAGCACCTTGCGAAGACCCCTCTTGCTTCATATCGGTGAATCGCGTGAATCATGCGTTGGGCAGGATTCGGTCCCGCCGTTACACAGGCTTGATACTTAAGGAATTCCGGCGTGACCGAAGAGGAAATGCGCAAACGCCTCGAAATCCTGAAAGTCGAACACCGCGACCTCGACGCCGCTATCGACGCGCTGATGAACGCGGGTGGCGGCGACATGCTCCAGATCGCGCGACTCAAGAAGCGCAAGCTGCGCCTCAAGGACCAGATCGCGCAGATCGAAGACTACCTGATCCCCGACATCATCGCCTGATTTCTCCATTTCCGCGCGATCGGGATTAACTTGCGTTCACCCCGGAGGCGTGCCGTTCAGGGACAGGCTCATATTTGCGCCGGATTATCGACTCGCACCGCTTGCCGCCGATTCCCGGCTGGGAAATAGCAAAGGGCATGTCGAAACCGGCAACCATCAACCTGCGCATCGTCGAGGCGCTTTATTGCGAGGCCCTCGTCCTCTCCGACGAGGTGCGTGCGGCATTCAGCTTGTCCGGCCGGCTCGACGCGGCCTGCGCCGACCGGGGACGCATCGATGAGGACCAGTCGCGCGTGGCGCTGTCGAGCGAGGGGCTGCGCACGACCACCCGGATGATGCACGCGATCGCCTGGCTGCTCAATCAACGCGCCTTTTTCATGGGCGAGATCAGCGACTTGCAACTGCGACGCCACGGCCGCCTGTCGCCCGCCCTGCTTCAGTCCGACCCGGCCCATGCCGTCCTGCTGGAGCCCGCCACCGCCCGGCTGGTCGAGGCAACACGCATGTTCTACGAGCGTCTGCTGCGCCTCGACCAGTTCTGGCGGCTGACGACTCCCGCCGCCTTCAGCGCGATCGAGCAGTTGCGCGAACGGATCGAGGGCCGGATCGAGAGCCGGATCGCGGTGTAAAACCGCTGGCGACACGGCTCCACACGGTTCCACATGCCGCCGCCACGACCGTCCCGAGGTCGACATGGCGCTCCATTCGCCCCATATCGCGCGCATGAACGCTCCTGCTGAGATCGACCGGCCCTACACCGTGGCCGAACCCATCGGCCCGCTGGTCCGGCGCGTACTGGCGCGCAATCCGTCGCCCTTCACCTTCACCGGCACCCAGACCTATCTGGTCGGGGGATCCGGTGCCGGCGAAAGCAGCCGGGACGTCGCGGTCATCGATCCCGGTCCCGACGACACCGAGCATCTCGACGCGCTGATGGCCGCGATCGGCGACGACCGTGTGGTCGCGATCTGCTGCACCCACACGCACCGCGACCACTCGCCCGCGGCCGCTCCGCTGGCCGCGCTGACCGGGGCACCGATCGTCGGCTGCGCGCCGCTGGTGCTGAGCGACGACGGCCCACGCGCCGATGCCTCGTTCGACGAAAGCTATGCCCCCGACCGCGTGCTTGCGGACGGCGAGGCGGTGACCGGAACCGGCTGGACGCTGCGCGCGGTGGCGACGCCGGGACATACCTCCAACCACTTGTGCTTCGCGCTGGAACGCGATGGAGAAGAAACCGGCGCGCTGTTCACCGGCGATCACGTCATGGGCTGGTCCACCAGTGTCGTCTCGCCGCCCGACGGCGACATGACCGCCTACATGGCCAGCCTCGCCCGCCTCTACGAGCGCGAGCAGGACACCGTTTACTACCCTGCCCACGGTCCGGCGGTGGAGAAGCCCCGCCAACTGGTGCGCGGCATGATCGGCCACCGCCGCCAGCGCGAGCGGCAGATCCTGCGCCAGATCGAATCGGGCGTCACCCGGATCGCGGAGATGGTGCCGCTGATGTACAAGGGCGTCGACGAAAGGCTCTGGCCCGCCGCCGGACGCTCGGTTCTGGCCCATCTGATCGATCTGGAAAAGCGTGGCATTACAATGCAACGCGAAGACGAGTGGACGCTCATCGCCGCGAATTAGTCGTTCGTCGACAAGTATTGCCCCAATAAGTCGCAAGGCAGTATTATCCGCCACCATCGAAAGGGTGGAGGGCAATTCATGGCAACGGCTGCCGACGCGCGGGTATCGCGTCTCTCGTTCTGGGCGAAGATGATGATCGGCGTCAGCCTGTTCATCGTATTCGGCTTTGCACAATTCGGTCTGCGCGGCTTCGTGCCCTACGCGCAAGTGCCGGTGATCTTTCACGTCCATGGCGCGGCGATGCTGGCATGGCTGGCGCTCGCGGTGACGCAGGCGCTGCTTGGGACCGGCGCCGGACTGGAATTGCACCGGCGGCTTGGCTGGGCGAGCGCGGTGATGCTGCCGACCATCGTGGTGCTGGCCAGCCTCACCTGCCTCGCGGGCCTTCGCACCGGCATGTTCCCGCCGTTTTTCACGCCCGCCTATTTCCTGGCACTGGTTCATGTCTCGGTGCTGGTCTTCGCGGCGCTCGTCATCGCCGCAGTGGCGCGGCGCGGACAGCCGGACTGGCACAAGCGGCTGATGCTGGGCTCCACCATCCTGATCATGGAGCCCGCGCTCGGCCGGGTGCTGCCGATGCCTTTCATCATGCCCTGGGGCGAATGGCTGTCGATGGCGATCCAGCTTGGCGTCGTCGCATTGATCGTGCGCCATGACCGGCGCGAGAGCGGGCATGTCCATCCCGCCACCGTGACCGCCGGGCTGGCGGTCGTGCTCGCCCACGTCTTAGTCGAATGGCTGGCGATCACACCGCCGTGGATCGCCTTCGCGGGCAGGTTTACCGCCTGAAGCGGAAGCTACCTCTGTACCAATCCCGTCATCCCAGCGAAGGCTGGAACCGCTGTGACCATGATCGCCCCTGTCGACAGGGTATTGCGAAATTCATGCCGGCCTTGCCGAGCAGCAGCGTGATGACGTGAGCGGTCCCAGCCTTCGCTGGGATGACGATCATGTTTGCACGGCCGCAACGGGACGCAACCGGAAAATCCGCTTGCCGCGAAAAAGCATTCCGCCGCGCCCTCATTTGATCAGAACCGCCTTACCCATCGCCTGAAAATTCCGCTTGGGTCCTTGGGCCAGCGTCCCTAGATAGACCCCGCCCGCAGCAAGGTTCGGGCGAGGATGTACAGGAACGACCATGACCGTAATGCCCGCCGACCTCTCAGGCATCGACGTGCGCGCCGAGATCGAGCGCCTGCGCAAGGAACGCAATGCGGTCATCCTCGCCCATTACTACCAGAAGCCCGAGCTTCAGGACCTTGCCGACTTCGTGGGCGACAGCCTTGAACTCAGCCGCAAGGCGGCGGAAACCGACGCCGACGTCATCGCCTTTTGCGGCGTCAAGTTCATGGCCGACACCGCCAAGATCCTCTCCCCGAACAAGATCGTCGTGCTGCCCGACCTCAACGCCGGCTGCAGCCTTGAGGATTCCTGCCCGCCGGAGAAGTTCAAGGCCTTCCGCGAGGCGCATCCCGATCACATCGCGCTGACCTACATCAACTGCTCGACCGAGGTTAAGGCGCTGTCCGACGTCATCGTCACCAGTTCCAGCGCCGAGACGATCCTGCAGCAGATCCCGCTGGACCAGAAGATCATCTTCGGCCCCGACCGCCACCTCGGCGGCTACCTTGCGCGCAAGTTCAACCGCGAGATGCTGCTGTGGCCGGGCGTGTGCATCGTGCACGAGGCGTTCAGCGAGACCGAACTGCTGAAACTGCGCGCCGAGCACCCCAACGCACCGATCGCCGCGCACCCGGAATGCCCGCCGCACATCGTCGACCATGCCGATTACGTCGGCTCCACCAGCGGCATCCTGCAGTATGCGAAGACGATGCCCGGCGACACGCTGATCGTGGCGACCGAGCCGCACATCATCCACCAGATGCAGCTGGCGATCCCGAACAAGACCTTCATCGGCGCGCCCGGTGCGGACGGCAACTGCAATTGCAACATCTGCCCCTACATGGCGCTCAACAACCTCGAAAAGCTGTACATCGCCCTGCGCGACCTCTCGCCGCGGGTGGAGATCGAGGAACCGCTGCGTCTGGCGGCGAAGAAGAGCCTCGACCGCATGCTGGAGATGGCCAGCGGCACGATCGGGAAAGGCGACCTGGGCGCGCGCTGATCCTCCCCGGAACGGGGAGGGGGACCACTCGAAGAGTGGTGGAGGGGCACGCGCCGGATCGCGCACCCTCGAAGGACAACGCTTTTCCCGGGACGCGCAGCACGGGTTAGGCAATCCCGAGGGTGCCCCTCCACCATGCTTCGCATGGTCCCCCTCCCCCGTTGGGGGGAGGAACTGGCGAAACCTCTTTGCGCTTCCTATGTTGTATGGGAACGAACCGGGGAGCCCTGAAACTTGCGTGACGTCCTCATCCTGAGGAAACTGAAGGTCTGGTGCCTGCTGCTGCTGGCCGCCGTCTTCGCGCACGCACTGATCCCGATCGAGGCCCGCGCTTCCGGCTCCGCCTTCAGCCCTTCCACGGTCGAGGTATCGACCGGCCACTCCCTGCGTGTGGCTGCCGTGCGCAAGCTCGCCCCCCAGCGTGACCCGCTCGGCAGGGGGATGTTGCTCGCCGCCTCTTCCCAGGACCGGAAAGCACGGGACGCCCGCGCCTGCCCCGCCCCGGCCGCAGCCTCCGGCCCGCCCGGCTGGCGCTGCGCGCTGTCGCAACCCAGAGCCCCGCCCTTCGCCTGACACGCCGCCGGATCGCAATGCCGATCCGACAGTTTCAGCAAGGCCGGAGCGGCGCATTCCAGCGCGTCCCGGCAGCGAAGCACGGGACATCCAATGCCTCATCACACTCCCCTGATCGGCACCATCGTTGCCGGTCTGGTGATCGCCTTCTTCATGGGGGCGCTTGCCCACCGCCTGCGGGTCTCCCCCATCGCAGGCTACCTTCTCGCCGGCGTCATGGTCGGCCCCTTCACGCCCGGCTTCGTCGCCGATGCCGGGCTCGCACAGGAACTCGCCGAGATCGGCGTGATCCTCCTCATGTTCGGCGTCGGCCTGCATTTCTCGCTGCGGGACCTGCTGGCGGTGAAGAACATCGCCATCCCCGGCGCACTGGTGCAGATCGCCGTCGCGACCCTGCTGGGCATCGGCATCGGCTATATGATGGGCTGGGGCCTTGCTGCCGGCTTCGTCTTCGGCCTCGCGCTCTCGGTGGCGAGTACCGTGGTGCTGCTGCGTGCGCTGCAGAGCCGCAACCTCGTCGAGACCGAGCGCGGACGCATCGCCGTCGGCTGGCTGATCGTCGAGGATCTGGTCATGGTCCTCGCGCTGGTGCTGCTGCCTGCGCTGGCCTCGGGCCTCTCGGGAGGCGACGGCGCGGCAAGCCTGCCATGGGTGATCTCGACCACGCTCCTCAAGGTCGCAGGCTTCGTGGCGCTGATGCTGATCGTCGGGCGCCGCGTGCTGCCTTGGGCGCTGCACTGGGTGGTCCACACCGGATCGCGCGAGCTGTTCCGCCTTGCCGTCCTTGCGGTGGCTCTCGGCGTGGCGTTCGGGGCGGCCTATGCCTTCGACGTCAGCTTCGCGCTGGGTGCCTTCTTCGCAGGCATGATCCTGGGTGAAACCCAGCTGTCCCGCCGCGCCGCCGAGGAAACGCTGCCCTTGCGCGACGCTTTCGCGGTGCTGTTCTTCGTCTCGGTGGGCATGCTGTTCGACCCCTCGGTGGTGACCGAGCAGCCGATTCCGCTACTGGTCACCGTGCTGACGATCGTCGTCGGCAAGTCGCTGGCCGCCTGGCTGATCGTACGCGCCTTCGGCTACGAGAACGACAAGGCGCTGACGATCTCCGCCAGCCTTGCGCAGATCGGCGAGTTCTCGTTCATCCTCGCCGGTCTGGGAGCGGGCCTTGGCCTGCTACCCGAGGCAGGGCGCGACCTGATCCTGGCGGGCGCGATCATTTCGATCTTCCTCAATCCCTTCATCTTCAACTTCGCGGTCGGCAGCACCAGCGCGGTGAAGAAGCAGCTGGAAGAGGACGCCGAACGAACCGAGATCGAGCACGAGAAAAAGCGCGAGGAGCACGTCATCCTCGTCGGCTATGGCCGCGTCGGCAAGCTGGTGGCCCACGCCCTGCGCGCCGCGCCGACCGCGGTCCTGCTCATCGAAGCCCAAAGCGATCTCGCCCGCGAGGCCCGCGCCGAGGGCTTCGAGGTCATCACCGGCAACGCGGTGGAACCCGACGTCCTGAGGGAAGCGGGCATCGAGCGCGCCCACCGCATGCTCATCGCCATCCCCGAAGGCTTCGAGGCGGGCGCGATCTGCGAGGCCGCCCGCAAGCTGCGCCCCGACCTCTCGGTGATCGCCCGCGCCCACTCGGACGCGCAGTTCGCGCATCTCGTGGAGCACGGGTGTGACAAGGTGGTGCTGGGCGAGCGGGAGATCGCACGGCAGATGCTGGAACTGATCGGCGCCAGCGCCAGCCGCATCGCTGCGGTGCCGGACGTCAAATCGGCATGAGGGCGAGGAGAAAACCGCCCGGTTGGTTCAAGTGGGCGGTCTGGGGCGGGATCATACTGGCCGTCGCCGTCCCGACCGCCTGCGTGATGAACCACGGGGCGGTGCCGGGCTACGACACCTTCCCGTCTTTGCCGCACTGACGCACCACCGACTTCAATCAGAACGTGATCATCCCCGCGAATGCGGGGATGACGACAGTGTTCGATGCGAACGTGCCTTGGAGGGGGCGAACTCGAACTCCATCGCCCGTGAACAGATACATCACATACGACACGGGACGTCCAGCCCGCCCCGGTCCTACCCCGCAGCCGCCGCTGCCCGCGCCCAGGACACGATCGCGCCGGGCGGCATGGCACCGGACTTGCGCGCGATCTCACGGCCCTTGCGGACCAGCACCAGGGTCGGGATCGACTGGATGCCAAAGCGCGCGGCGATGGCGCCTTCCGCCTCGGTATCGAGCTTGCCGAGGCGAATCTCGGGCTCGAGCTGGGCTGCCGCCGCCGCAAAGGCCGGGGCCATCTGGCGGCAAGGCCCGCACCAGGCGGCCCAGAAGTCCACCAGCAGCGGCAGGTCGCCGCGTCCGGCATGGGCATCGAAATTGGCCGACGTCAGCACCACCGGAGCGGCGGTGAACAGCAGCCCGCCGCACTTACCGCATTTTCCGCCCGCGCCCAGCCGCTCCACCGGCACGCGGTTGGAAGTCGTGCAGGTGGGGCAAACGACGATCGCGCTATCGGACATGCATGGTTCTCCCAGGTGCCTGATTCAGGACCGAATGTAGAGGCACCCGGGTCAGACCGCCACCTCGCGCCATTCGCCCGGAGCGATCCCCTCGAGCGTCCAGTCGCCGATCCGCCAGCGCACGAGGCGCAGCGTCGGATGGCCTGCTGCCGCAGTCATGCGCCGGACCTGGCGGTTGCGCCCTTCTTGCAGGGTCAGTTCGATCCAGCAGTCGGGCACCGTCTTGCGAAACCGGACCGGAGGATTGCGCGGCCACAGCTCGGGAGCATCGATGCGGCGCGCACCCGCCGGCAGCGTCGGCCCGTCGTTCAGCATCACTCCCTTGCGCAAGGCTTCCAGCGCGGCCTCGTCCGGCTCACCCTCGACCTGTACGAGATAGGTCTTGGCCATCTTGAAGCGCGGGTTCGAGATGCGCGCCTGCAAGCGCCCGTCGTCGGTAAGCAGCAGCAGTCCTTCGCTGTCACGGTCGAGCCTTCCGGCCGGATAGACGCCTGGCACCTTCACAAAGTCCGAAAGCGTCGCGCGCGGAGTTGGCGATTTCAGGTCTGTGAACTGCGGCAGCACGTCGTAGGGCTTGTTGAGCAGGATCAGGCGGGCCATCGGTTCAGTCCTCCGCGGAGCTGTTGTTGGCGGCGGGCCGGCTGGTTGCAGGCCTGTCGGCAGCGCGGGCCATCGTCAGCGCGACGGCAAGCAGGATCATGCCGACGACATCCAGCCCGCTCAGCGTTTCCCCGAAGGCCAGCCAGCCAACCGTCGCCGCCAGCGCCGGCTGGGTCATCAGCGCCAAACCGATCACCAGCGGGGTGAAATGACGCAGCGAGTAGATCAGGAACCCCTGCCCGATCAGCTGGCTCGACAGCGCGAGCGCGATCAGCGGCGTCCAGTCGCGCGGCATAACAACCTCGCCCAACAGCACCGCGACAAGCAGCATGACCGGCACGCTCGCGGCCGTCGATACCGCCAGGAGCGAATATTGCCCCCGGCCCTGACGCACCCCGTTCAGCAGGATGATATAGACCGCGTAGAACGCGCCGCCGAGCAGGCAGAACAAGTCTCCGGCAAGGTTGGTGCGGCTGATCTCCAGCGACCCGCCCATCAGCAGCAGCGCCCCCGCCAGCGCGGCGAGGACGGCGCTGACCTCCAGCATGCGCGGGGCGCGGCGGGCAGTGGCAAGGCCCCAGACCATCACGATCAGGCTGCCGGAATTGCCGAACAGCGAGGCATTGCCCACCTTGGTCCGCACGATACCGAAGTGCCAGGCGGCAAGGTCGAGCGCGAAGAACACCCCCGCCGCGATCACCAGCGCGATCACACCTGGCGGCATCCGGCGCTGCATCACCGGTTCACGCGAGGCGAGCAGCACGAGCACCGGAAGCGCCAGGGTCAGCCGCCAGAACCCGGCGGCGACCGGTCCGGTATCCGCGAGGCGTACCAGCCAGGCCCCCAGCGCAAGGGCGACATTCGCGGCCAGCAGCGCGAGCAAGTGGCGCGCGGTCCAGTCGTGGCCGGGGCTGGACCGCGACAATGCGGACAAGGCAGGAGCGGTGCTCATCCCCGGCGTCCTAGAGCCTGTCCCGACAGGATGGAAGCGCCAAGCCCATCCTCCATCATGGCCGCTGGAAGCCCCGGATCAAATCCGCGGCGACGGCCCTCCCTGCCCGCGCGTCTTCCACAAGGACCAGCCCACGCCGCTTGCGATCAGCGCCAGAGTCACGCCAAGGCTGATCAGCGGCGGGAACTTCGCGCCGCCAAGGGCAAAGTCGGCGATCAGGATCTTGCCACCGATGAACACCAGCACCAGCGCCAGAGCATACTTCAGGTAGTGGAAGCGATGCACCATCGCTGCCAGCGCGAAGTACAGCGCGCGCAGGCCGAGGATCGCCATGATGTTCGAGGTGTAGACGATGAAGGTGTCGGTGGTGATCGAGAAGATCGCCGGCACCGAATCGATCGCGAACACCAGGTCGGCCAGGTTGATCACCACCAGCGCCAGGAACAACGGCGTCGCCGCCCATACCAGCCGGCCGTTGCGGTTGGTCTCCCTGACGAAGAAGTGCTCGGCATGGTGCTGCTTGGTCACGCGCATATGGCGCGAAATCCAGCGGATCGCGGCATTGTTGCCGATGTCGGGGTCATGGTCGCTGGTGAACAGCATCTTGATCCCGGTGAAGATCAGGAACGCGGCGAACAAATACATGACCCAGTAGGCATGGGCGACGAGCGCAGCGCCGCCCGCGATCATCAGGCCGCGCAGCACGATGACGGCAAGGATGCCCCACAGCAGCGCGCGGTACTGGTACTTGGGCGCGATCGCGAAGTAGCCGAAGATCATCGATATGACGAAGACGTTGTCGATCGAGAGCGCCTTCTCGATGAAGTAGCCGGTGTAGTAGTCGATCGCGGGTGCGGAGCCCTTGGCCCACCAGATCCATGCGCCGAAGATCATGGCGATGCCGATGTAGAACACCGACAGCTTCAGGGATTCGGCGATGCCCATCTCCCGGTCGTCCTTGTGCAGGACGCCGAGGTCGAAGGCAGTGAGAAGAAGGACCATGGCGGCGAAGGCCAGCCAGAACCAGGCAGGCGTGCCCAGCCAGTCCATGAAGAGAAATTCCATGATGGAGCGCCCTTTACGGGAAGGAAACGGATGCGCCGACGCGCAGGGTTAGAGGCCGGCGAACGAGCGCGGCAGCGGCAACAGCCGCCCCAGCCTTTCCCTGAGCCTGGTCTTCCGTTTCATCAGCCGCGCGACCTCAAGCGGGTCCTTGCGGTGGTTCGCCTTCTGGCGGCGGATCGCGGCGTCGAGCTTCTGGTGGAGCTCCAGCAGGCGAAACATGCGGTCGGTCATCATCGTATCCCTATCGAACGGGTTGAAGTTCGATCGGATGAGCGGCGCTGCGGTTGCGTAAGAAAACAATGCTGAACCTGCACCGGTATCACCCGATGCGGTCCGACATCACGAGGCGTGTGGGAAAATCCCGATCACGCCGCGCCAGAGGGGCCCGGCCCGCAAAGCCCTTGGTACGACCGAATCGCTCCGGGTTCAAGTCATTCCTCCCGGAATTCGGGGAGGCACGATTGACGGCAGCCACGATTTCGATATTAAAGTGATATCACTTTTAGAGGGGTTCACCGATGTCCGATTCGCATCTGCCCATCAACGCCAGCCGGGAGAGGACCGCCTCCACCCAGAGCGGCTACGTCATGCTCGTCGCCTGTCTCGTGCTGATCGCGGTGATCCTGTTCTGCGTCGTCACGCTGGCAAGCGGCGATCCGGGACCGGCTACGGTGCTGGGCTTCCTCGCCTTCATCATCCCCGCCGTCATCGCCAACGTGCTGATCCTCAGCGGCTTCTACATGATCCAGCCCAACCAGGCGGCCGCTATCACGCTGTTCGGCAGCTACAAGGGGACAGACCGCGTCGCCGGGCTGCGCTGGGTCTGGCCGTGGATGGGCAAGACCAAGATTTCGGTACGCTCGAACAACGTCGTGTCGGAGAAGCTCAAGGTCAACGACCTGCGCGGCAACCCGATCGAGATCGCCACCAACGTGGTGTGGCGCGTTGCCGACACCGCGCAGGCGCTATACGACGTGGACGATTACAAGGCCTTCGTGAACGTGCAGATCGAATCCGCCGTGCGCTCGATCGGTTCGCGCTATGCCTATGACGACGTCGAGGACGCCGAGATCACCCTGCGCGGCAGCCATGAGCAGGTGAACGCCGAACTGCGCACCGAACTGATCGAACGCCTGCGCGTGGCGGGGCTGACCGTCGACGAATGCGGCCTCACGCACCTTGCCTACGCGCCAGAGATCGCCGGAGCCATGCTGCGCCGCCAGCAGGCCGAGGCGGTGATCGGCGCACGGCGCAAGCTGGTGGAAGGCGCGGTCTCGATGGTCGAGATGGCACTGGCGCAGCTCTCGGAGAAGAACGTGGTCGAACTCGACGATGAGCGCCGCGCGGCGATGGTCTCGAACCTGATGGTCGTGCTCTGCGGCGAGCGCGACACCCAGCCCGTCGTCAACACCGGCTCGCTCTACTCGTAAGGTTGCCATGGCGTCCCCCGGCAAGAAGGCCTTCGCGCTCCGTCTCGATCCGGCGCTCTACACGGCGCTGGAGCGGGTGGCGGCGGCCGATCTGCGCTCGGTGAACGCCGAAGTCGAAGTGCTGCTGCGCGAGGCCCTCGCCCGGCGCGGCATCAGGGTGGAGGCGAGCGAGACCGCAAGGCGCGGACGCCCGCCCAGGGATGGAGACTGACCATGCTGCACAAGCTGTTCGAGGACGGCGACTGGTTCGCGCCCAAGCGCTTCGGCTATGGCGCCGGGCTGCCGATCGCGTGGCAAGGCTGGGTCGTTTGCGCGCTCTACTTCGGAGTGCTCGGCGGGATCGCGCTGCTCGACAAGTCAGGCGGGACGGGCGCGAAGGCGGGGTCCTTCACCCTGTTCCTGCTGGCGACAAGTGTGTTCGCGCTCATCGTGGCGCGCCATACGCGCGGCGGCTGGAAGTGGCGCTGGGGCGGGGATTGAGCTGTTTTCAGCGCTTTATCACTACCTTCACAATTTCGCGAACAGCGCCACCATCGCCTTCCACGCCCGATCCGCCTCGCCCGGGTCGTAGGCCGGGGAATCCGGCACGCACCAGCCATGGTCGGCGGCGTAGACTTCCACATCGGCGGGGCGCTTCGCCGCATCGGCGGCCCTGCGCAGTTCGTTCTTGACCTCGGGCTGCTTGGCGTCGTCGTTGCGGGCGATGGCGAAGATGTAGCTCGCCTTCGTCTTTTCCAGCAGACGGTGCGGACTATCGGGCGCATCGGTCACCAGACCCGCCCCGTGCAGCGACACCGCCACACCCACGCGGCCAGGCACCGCCGCTGCCGTGCGCACCGTGAACGGCCCGCCCATGCAATAGCCATTGCTGCCGATCTTCCGCTTCGGGTCCACCGCATCCTGCCCGTCGAGGAACGCGACGTAAGCCTTCGCATCGCGGGTGATCGCCTCGGGCGTGAGCATCGCGCGCATCGGGCCGACTTTCGCCTGTCCTTCGGGCGTGCGGTACTCGGCGAAGCTCTTCATGATCGGAGCCGGGCCGGAGCGATAATAGGGGTTCACGACAAGGACCGCGAAACCCTGCGCGGCGAGGCCACGCGCCATGATCTTCTTGGCCTCGCGAAGCCCGGCTATGTCCGGCCACATGACCACGCCCGGGTGCTTGCCCTTCCCGGGATGGACGAAGAAGGCGTCGCACACCCCGTCCGCCGTGGTGATCGAGACCATGCGTTCGGTCAACTCGCCGCTGCCTTCCGCCGCGATCGCAGTGCAGCCGATCAGCGCCAGCCCCGCGCCCAGCAGGGAGAATGCGCGCCGGTCGAGGCGGCTGAAGTCGTCGGCGGTGTAGTCGTCACACATGGGCTCACCCTTCGCTGCTTTCCCGCAGCCTAGCGAGCCCCGTGCCCGACCTCAATCGCCGTTGAAGTTCAACTCCAAGTTCACCGCATTGGGATCGGCGAGGAACAGTTGCCTCAGGCCGATGTGCGTCAGGTCATTGAACCGGTAGGCGAGGCCCAGTTCGTCCAGCTTCGCGCGGGTGGCGTCGAAACCGCTGCAGCGCAAGGCGACATGGTGAAAGCCGTTGGTCGATTCGCCGGGCAGGTAATCGTCGTATCGACCCGGCGCCGTCGTTCGATCGACGAGATGGATTATCGGCAGCCCCGCACCGTCGCGCATCCAGTAGCCGGCGACTCCGGTGCGGATCGAGGGGTTCTCGCTGCGGATCAGGCCCAGCACCCGCTCGTAGAACGTGGCGGTGCCTTCGAGGTCGTCGGTCAGGATGTTGACGTGATCGATGCCGCTGACCTGCATGGTGCTCTCCCTTGGTTAGACAAGGAGTACCCACCCCTGCCCCCTCCCGCAAGCGGGAGGGGAATTCCCCCTCCCCGGTCGAAGCCCCCGCAGGAATAGCGCTGACGTCCGATCCTTCGACAAGCTCAGGATGAGCGGTGTGTGAGGCGGAAAACTCCGGCCTCAGCTCCGGAACACCACCGTCCGCGCTCCGTTCAGCAGCACCCGGTCCTCCAGATGCAGCCGCACCGCCTCGGCCAGCACGCGGCGTTCGATGTCGCGGCCCTTGCGGACCATGTCCTCGGGCGTATCCGAATGCGTTACCGGCTCCACGTCCTGATGGATGATCGGGCCTTCGTCGAGGTCGGCGGTCACGTAATGCGCGGTCGCCCCGATCATCTTCACCCCGCGCGCGTGCGCCTGATGATAAGGCTTGGCGCCCTTGAAGCCCGGCAGGAACGAGTGATGGATGTTGATGCAGCGCCCCGAAAGGAAGCCCGCCATCTCGTCCGAGAGGATCTGCATGTAGCGCGCCAGCACCACCAGTTCCGCGCGCGTCTCGTCGACGATGGCGCGGATCTGCGCTTCCTGCGCGGCCTTCTCGCCCTTGGCCATCGGCAGATGGTGGAAGGGAATGTCCCCCAACATCAGCGTGTTGATCGCCTCACGCGGGTGGTTGGAGACGACGCCGACGATGTCCATCGCGATCTCGCCGATGCGGTGGCGATAGAGCAGGTCGGCGAGGCAGTGGTCGAACTTGCTGACCAGCAGCAACACCCGGCGCGGCCGGTCGCGGCGCTGCATCGACCAGGCCATGCCGTATTCGTGCGCGATCTGACCGAAGCCCTCGCGGATATCCTCGCGGTCCGTCGCGCCCGGATCGAAGGCCACGCGCATGAAGAAGCGGCCCTGCTCCAGATCGTCGAACTGCTGCGCCTCGGTGATGTTGGCGCCCATCTGCGCGAGATAGCCCGTCACCCGGGCGACGATGCCCGGACGGTCGGCACACGAAAAGGCGAGGATGAGCGGCTCGGCCATATCCCTGCCCCTTACGCCGCGACGGCGCCGCGATTGGTCAGCGCGGCCTCGCTCTCGGCCATGAGCGCGGCGATGATCTCGGCCACCGGCTCTTCCTTGCCGACCATGCCGACCGACTGGCCCGCCATGATCGAGCCGTTCTCGACGTCGCCGTCGATCACCGCGCGGCGCAGGGCACCGGCCCAGAAGTGCTCGATCTTGAGCTGCGCCTCGCCCATGTCGACCTCGCCCGCGTCCAGCAGGCGCGCGACTTCGATCTGCTTGGCGGTGAACTCCTCCGTGCCCTTGTTCTTGAGCGCGCGCACCGGGATCACCGGCAGGCGCGGATCGACCTGCACCGATGCGATTGCATCGCGGGCCGAGGCGCGGAAGAACGCCTTCTTGAACGCTTCATGCGCGATCGACTCGCTCGCGCAGGCGAAGCGGGTGCCGAGCTGCACGCCGGCCGCGCCCATTTCGAGGTATCCGGCGATCGCCTCGCCCCGGCCGATGCCGCCCGCGACGAACACGAGGTTGTCGGCGGCGAGGCTCGGCAGGATTTCCTGCGCCAGCACCGAGGTCGAGACGGGGCCGATGTGGCCGCCCGCTTCCGAACCCTCGATCACCAGCGCGTCCGCGCCCGAGCGCAGCAGCTTCTTGCCCAGCGCCAGTGTGGGCGCGAAGCAGATGACCTTGGCGCCGTTACCCTTGATCGCCTCGACGCTGCCCTTGGGCGGAATGCCGCCTGCGAGCACCACGTGCGTGACGCCGTGCTTCGCGCAGACGTCGATCAGGTCGAACAGCATCGGGTGCATGGTGATGAGGTTCACGCCGAAGGGCCTGGACGTCAGCGCCTTGGTGGCGGCGATCTCGGTGTCGAGCAGCTGCGGGGTCATCGCCCCGCAGGCGATCACGCCGAAGCCGCCCGCATTGCTGATCGCGGAAACGAGGTTGCGCTCGGACACCCACGACATCGCGCCGCACAGGATGGCCGTCTCGGTGCCGAGGAATTCGCAGCCGCGCGCCATCAGCGCGGAAGTCTTGGTGAAGGCGGTCATGAAATTCCCATAGCCCGGATTTTTGTTCAGCCGTGCGCCATAGGGTGACGAGCCGCACCACACAAGCGGCGAGCGACGGAACCAAATGGCGACAAGTTCGTTCAGGTGAGGCACAGTTACATGGAAATCAGGGGGTCAATTTCGATATGCACCAGGACGACGAGCCGCTGAACGCCGCCGCTACGACACCGTCTGGCCCGGAAGCGGTCGCCGCGCAGGGCGTAACGATCGACGAACATCTCTTCGAGGACATCCTGGATCTTGAAGGCGCGCTGCGGTTGAGCACACAGGCCACCGCCGGTCTCGGCGCCCCACGCGCCACGGAAATCGAGATGCTCGGTCACAAACTGCCCCAGCCTGCCGCCGCGAAGATGCAGGACCTTGCCGGGGAAGTGCGCAAAGCCACGCAGAAAGGCGATCTGGCCCGAGTTCGCGAATGCCACCTGCAAGTCATCGACACGCTGGTTTCGCTTCGCACGACATGCTGGGCCACAAGAGCCGAAGAATAAATCGAGTTTCATCGGCTTTCCCGATTACTCTTACATGTTCGTATAGCTTCTCCGCCTTGGCGGGCTTCGTTAGGTCTAAAGCAGAGCCGCCAAAAGGCAGCACACGCCAATCCATGACCAAAGGCCCATGACCAAAGGAGAGCCGACATGCACGGATCCAACTCAGACGAGCCCAAGTGCCCCTACGGCCACGGCGCCGCCACTCCGCTGACCACGCAGTTCGGCGCGCCGGTCGTCGACAACTCCAACTCCTACACCGCCGGGCCGCGCGGGCCGCTGCTGATGCAGGACGTCTGGCTGATCGAGAAGCTGGCGAACCTCAACCGCGAAGTGATCCCCGAGCGGCGCATGCACGCCAAGGGCTCAGGCGCATTCGGCACCTTCACCGTCACCGGTGACGTTGCGAAGTACACCCGCGCGAAGTTCCTCGCCGAAAAGGGCAAGCAGACCGAGCTGTTCGCCCGCTTCACCACCGTCGCCGGAGAGCGCGGCGCGGCCGATGCCGAGCGCGACATTCGCGGCTTCGCGGTAAAGTTCTACACTGAGGAAGGCAACTGGGACATGGTCGGCAACAACACGCCGGTCTTCTTCGTGCGCGATCCCCGCCACTTCGCCGATCTCAACAAGGCAGTGAAGCGCGATCCGCGCACCAACATGCGCAGCGCGCAGAACAACTGGGACTTCTGGACCCTGCTGCCCGAGGCCTTCCACCAAGTCACTTACGTGATGGGCGATCGCGGCATCCCCAAGTCGTACCGCCACATGGACGGGTTCTCCAGCCACACCTACTCGTTCTACAACGAGGCGGGCGAGCGGTTCTGGGTGAAGTGGCACTTCAAGACCCAGCAGGGCCACGCGCACCTGACCGACGCCGAAGCCGCCGAAGTCGTCGCCGGCGACCGCGAGAGCAACCAGCGCGATCTCTACGAGGCGATCGAGCGCGGCGAGTTCCCGAAGTGGAAGGTCATGGTCCAGATCATGGACGAGGCCGAAGCGGAAACCTGCGGCTTCCACCCCTTCGATCTCACCAAGGTCTGGTCGCAGAAGGTCTATCCGCTGATCGAGGTCGGCATGATGGAACTGAACCGCAACCCGGAGAATTTCTTCGCGGACGTGGAACAGAGTGCCTTCAGCCCGTCCAACCTAGTCCCCGGCATCGGCGTCTCGCCCGACAAGATGCTGCAGGCGCGCCTGTTCGCCTATTCGGACGCGCAGCGGTATCGTCTGGGGGTCAACCACCACCAGATCCCGGTGAACGCGGCGCGCTGCCCGGTGTTCAACAACCACCGCGACGGCCAGGGCCGGGTCGATGGCAACTACGGCGGGTTGCTGCACTACCACCCGAACTCGTTCGACCAGTGGCAGGGCCAGCCCGAATTCCGCGAACCGCCCCTGCGCCTCTCGGGCGCTGCCGACTTCTGGAACTTCCGCGAGGATGACGACGACTACTACAGCCAGCCGCGCGCACTGTTTCAGCTGATGGACGATGCCCAAAAAGAGCGCCTGTTCGGCAACACCGCCCGTGCCATGGGCGACGCGCCGGACTTCATCAAGCAGCGCCACATCGACAACTGCGCCCGCTGCGATCCGGCTTACGGTGCGGGCGTGGCGGCCGCGCTGGGAATGAGCGTGAGCGCCGACCTCTCGCCGGTGCCCGAACTGGCGGACTGACTTGACGGCCGAATAAAAAGGCCCCGTGTGCGGTGATCCGCGCACGGGGCCTTTTTCGTGCCCGGCTTTCCAAATGCCCCCACCTCCCACACCCCGCTCATGCTGAGCGTGTCGAAGCGTGGGAGGCACAGTGCCCCGTCTGATGGGGCTTCGACAAACTCAGCCTGAGCGGGTTGAGAGTGAGGAGAAGGAGACCCTTACTTCGCCACCGTGAAGGTCGTCGCCATGTCGGCCTTCGAACTGCCGCCGACCCACACGTCGAAGGCACTGTCATCCTGCACCCAGCCCTTGGCCGCCGCGCTCCAGTAGCGCAGGTCGTCAGCCGTCAGGGTGAACTGCATGTGCTTCGTCTCGCCCGGCGCGAGGGCAACGCGGGCGAACTTCTTGAGCTGGCGCACCGGACGCGAGGACGTGCCCACGCGCTGGTGGATGTAGAGCTGCGCCACCTCGTCGCCCGCACGCTTGCCGGTGTTGGTGAGGTCGAACGACACCGTGACCGGCTCGCCCGGCTTCACCGAGGCGCGGTCCATCGCCAGCTTTCCGTAGGAGAACGTCGTATAGCTCAGGCCATGACCGAAGGGCCAGGCCGGCGAATTGTCCTCGTTCCAGTAGCGCTTGTCGGCGGTCGCGGGCTGGTGCGAGGGCAGGTAGGCATAAGTATAAGGCGCCTGTGCCGCGCTGCGAATCCAGCTGAAGGGCAGCTTGCCGCCGGGATTGGCGTCGCCGAGCAGCAGGTTGGCGACGGCATTGCCGCCTTCGGAGCCCGGATACCAAGCCTCCAGCACCGCGCCGGGCTTCGCATCACCGAGGCTCAGCGGACGGCCGTTGACCAGCACCACGACCACCGGCTTGCCCGTGGCGATCACCGCGTCGAGCAGTTCCTGCTGATGGCCCGGCAGCTTGAGGTCCGAACGCGAGGCGAATTCGCCCGCCATGTTCTGCGCCTCGCCCAGCACCATGACGGCGACGTCCGATGCCTTGGCAAGTTCGATCGCCCTGGCCAGTTCCGCCTTCTCGTCGATCGCGGGATGCTCGCCGGGCTTGTTCATCGCGTCGAAGAACGAAGGGTTCTTGCGGGTAGGCCATGCCGTTCCGGTCGCATATTCCACCTTCACGCCCGCACCCAGCTTGGCGCGCAGGCCCGCAAGGACGCTGACGCCCTCCGGCTTGTTGGAGGAGAACACCCAGGGGCCGAGCATGTCGTGGCCCGCATCGCCGAGCGGCCCGATCACCGCCACCGACTTGAGCTTGCTGCGGTCCAGCGGCAGCAGCCCGCCCGCATTGGCCAGCAGCACCGCCGACCGCTCGGCCGCGATCCGCGCGACTTCGCGGTGCGCGGGATCGTCGAAGGCCCTGGGCACCGCCTTGGGATCGACATAAGGCTTGTCGAACAGGCCGAGGCGATACTTGGTCTCGAGCAAACGCAGCACCGGGCCGTCGAGCGCGCTTTCGGCCACTTCGCCGCCCTTCACCGCATCGACCAGCGAAAGCATCGGCGAGGGATTGCTGGGCACCGTCATGGCAAGGTCCATGCCCGCCTCCAGCGCGCGCACGGCGGCCTGCTTCGGGCTGCCCGCCATGCCCTGCTTTTCCAGAGAATCGACGCCGTTGGCATCGCTCACCACGAAGCCCTTGAAGCCCCATTCCTTGCGCAGCACATCGGTCAGCAGCCACGTGTTCGCCGCCGCCGGAACGCCGTTGAGGCCCATGTAGGCGCTCATGATATTGCCCGCGCCTGCATCGAGCGCGGCCTTGAATGGGGGCAGGTAGGTGTTGCGCAGCTGGTTCTCGGACAAGTCCACCTCATCGTAGTCACGCCCGCCGAACGAGGCGCCGTAGCCGACGAAGTGCTTGGGGCCGGACAGCACGTGGCCCGGCGTACCGATGGCCCCGCCCTGGAAGCCGCGCACCTGTGCCGCCGCCATCGCCGCGCCGAGCACCGGGTCCTCGCCCGCACCCTCGACCATGCGGCCCCAGCGCGGGTCCATGGTGATGTCGACCATCGGCGCGAAGGTCCAGTTGATGCCCACTGCGCGCGCTTCCGATGCCGCGACGGCTTGGCCGCGCTCCGCCGTCGCCGGGTCCCACGACGCGGCCATGGCGATCGGCACCGGCATGATCGTGTGCAGCCCGTGGATCACGTCGTAGCCGATCAGCAGCGGGATGCCGAGGCGGGTCTTCTTCACCGCCAGTTCCTGCAGCTTGTTGATGCGCACCGGATCGGTGACGAACAGCATCGAGCCGACCTCGCCCTTCGCGATCGAGGCATCGATGTTCACCGCCGTCGTCTTCGGATCCGCCACCGTGGCCCCGCCGAAGTCGAAATACTGAACGAGCTGGCCCGCCTTCTCCTCCAGCGTCATCCGCTTGAGCATCGCTTCCGCGCGCGCCCGTGCCTCGGCCTCGGTCATGACTTTCGCCTCTTTGGCAACGACCGGTGCGGCTGCCACAGGAGCCAGCGACGAAGTCAGGGCCAGGGCAAGTACCATTCGGGAAAGGCGCAAGGTCGATTACTCCGTTGAATGCTGATCAGCATACTTGTGCACGCGCCCTATCGGGCTTTCGCCGTTATGACAGCGCTGTATCCGACGCGCGGATAGCCGAATTGAAAAAAGGCGGCGCTTGCCGCGCCGCCTTTTTTCAATTCTTCGCGGGTACGCGAGAGCGCCGCGATCAGGCGGCCGCGTCGAGCCCGTAAGCGGTGTGCAGCACGCGCACGGCCAGTTCGGTCTCATCGGTGTCGATCAGGACCGAGACCTTGATCTCGCTGGTCGAGATGGCGATGATGTTGATGCCGCGATCGGCCAGCGTCTTGAACATCGTCGCCGCAACGCCCGCGTGGCTGCGCATGCCCACGCCCACGACGCTGATCTTCGCCACGTTGCCCTCGGCGATCATGCGGTAGTAGCCGATGGCCTCCTTGCGCTCTTCCAGCAGCGCCTGCGCGCGGGCGAGGTCGGCCTGCGGGACCGTGAAGGTCACGTCGGTCTCGCCCTTGTCCTTGGCGACGTTCTGGATGATCATGTCGACGTTGATGTTCGAATCCGCGAGCGGCGCGAAGATCGACGCCACCGCGCCCGGACGGTCGGCGATGCGGGTCAGGGTGATCTTGGCTTCGTTCTTGTCGGCAGCGATGCCGGTGATCAGCTGGCGTTCCATGTCGCTTCCTTCAAGCTCTTCGTCACTGACGATCAGGGTTCCGGGGATGGTATCGGCGGCGGGCGCGTTCTCGTCGATGAACGAGGACAGCACCTGCACGCGCACGTTCTCCTTCATGGCGAGGGAGACCGAGCGGGTCTGCAGCACCTTGGAGCCGACCGAGGCCAGTTCCAGCATTTCCTCATAAGTCACCAGCGGCAGCTTGCGCGCCTTGGCGACGATGCGCGGGTCGGTGGTGTAGACGCCGTCGACGTCGGTATAGATGTCGCAGCGGTCTGCCTTCACCGCCGCCGCCACGGCCACCGCCGAAGTGTCCGAGCCGCCGCGCCCCAGCGTGGTCACGCGGTTGTCGGGCGAAACGCCCTGGAAACCGGGGATCACGGCGATCTGGCCCGACGCCATCGAGGCGATCAGCGCTTCGGCGTCGATGTCCTCGATGCGGGCCTTGGCGTGGGCGTCGTCGGTCTTGATCGGCACCTGCCAGCCCAGCCACGAGCGCGCCTTGCAGCCCATCGACTGCAGCGTCAGCGCGAGGAGCCCGGACGTGACCTGCTCGCCCGAGGCGACGACGACGTCGTATTCGGCGGGATCGTAGAGCGCATCGGCTTCACGGCAGAAGTTGACGAGGCGGTCGGTCTCGCCCGCCATCGCGGAGACGACCACGGCCACTTCGTGCCCGGCTTCCTGCTGGCGTTTGACGATACCCGCCACGCGCCGGATGCGCTCGGACCCGGCCATGGAAGTGCCGCCGAATTTCATCACGATACGTGCCAAGGCGCCGTTGCTCCCCTGCGAAAAGACCGGCGCGACATGCCCCGGTGTGGATAAGAGTCGGCGGCGCTGTTAGGGGGGGATCATGGACAATGCAACTGCCTCTCTTCCCGCTTCGCGCGCAACAATCGATCCGAAGGAGGCCGCGCACTTCGGCGCCCTCGCCGCCGAGTGGTGGGATCCGAAGGGCACTTCGGCGATGCTGCACAAGCTGAACCCGGTGCGCCTCGGCTTCATCCGCGAGGCGATCGACGGGCATTTCGGCACCGATTCGCGCGGGCTCAGGCCGCTGGCGGGCAAGCGCGCGCTCGACGCCGGATGCGGCGCGGGCCTGCTGTGCGAGCCGCTGGCGCGCATGGGCGCGGCGGTGACGGGCGTGGACGCCGCCCCCGAAAACGCCGCCGCCGCGCGCGCCCATGCCGAGGCGGGCGGGCTGGCGATCGACTACCGCGCGGGCGAACTGGGATCGCTGGGCCTGACCGGCTACGACCTCGTCTGCTCGCTGGAGGTGATCGAACACGTCACCGACAAGGCCGCCTTCATCGGTGACCTGTCCGCTGCGCTGGCGGACGACGGGCTGATGATCCTCTCCTGCCCCAACCGCACCGCCCGCTCGCGCGTGCTGCTGGTCGAGGCGGCAGAGCGGCTCGGCCATGTTCCTAAGGGCACGCACGAATGGAGCCAGTTCGTGACGCCTGATGAACTGCGCGAGCTTGCGGACGGCGCCGGGCTGGAACTGGGCACGCCGCGCGGCATCGCTTGGTCGCCGCTCAAGGGGCTGCACCTGTCCGACGATCTGGCGCTGAACTTCATCGCGACGGCGCGGAAGAAGTAAGCATCCTCCCTGTTCCGCAGGAATGGGGAGGTGGCAGCGCGTAGCGCTGACGGAGGGGTTTCTCCCCCTCCACCACCGACTGCGTCGGCGGTCCCCCTCCCCATCGCTTCGCGACAGGGAGGATTCGGGGACCTTACCCCAGCAACCCCTCGATCGCCGCTACCGCCTTCGCCTCACGCTCGGCCCAGGTTCCGGCGATACGCACGAACGCCACCCCCGCACGCACCAGCATCTCCTCAGCCAGTGCGGCAAAGCGGGCGCGGGTGTCGTCGGTGCCGAAGAAGCGGGTGCCGTCCTCCTGCCAGGGCACGTCGGGCTCGAACAGCAGGTAGAGGTCGGCCTTGGGATAGGCCAGCAGCGCTTCGGGCACTTCGCCGAACAGCATCTGCGCCCAGGCCGCGGTCATCAACTGGTCGGTGTCGAACAGCAGCACCGGCGCGCCGTCATCGTCCGACAGCGCCCGGCGGTTGTGCCGGGCCTGCCCCTCGGCGATGACGAGAAGGTCGGTCATCGTCAGGTCGATACCGTTTTCCTCGCAGTAGGTGCGGCCGTACTCCGGCACGAAAGGCCAGCCGCGCGTGACGAGCAGGCGCTCGCACAGCACCGACTTGCCGGTGCTCTCGGCGCCATGGAGGCAGACGGTCTTCATGCCTGCGTCCTGTAGGCGACGATCCATTCGCGCAAGGCCAGCACCGACATCAGGAGAAATACGACGTAGAGCCCCGCCGTCGCCCACAAGTCCTTGTGAACATAGACCGCGATCGAGGCCACATCGACGGCGATCCACAGCACCCAGTTCTCGATCCGGCGGAACGCGAGCAGGATCTGCGCGGCGATGCTGGCCCCCGCGATCGCGGTGTCGGCGTAAGGGAGCGAGGCGTCGGTGAAGCGGTGCATCACCCAGCCGAGGTTGAGCGCCAGCGCTGCGGTGGCGGTCAGCCAGACGACCCGGCTGAGGTTGCTCAGCACGCGAACGGGCACGCGGTCGTCGCTCTCGCCGCCGGTCTTCGCCGCGCGCAGCCAGAGCACCCAGCTCCAGCCCTGCGCCACGAAGAAGAAGACCTGCAGCCCCGCCTCGCCGTAGAGCTTCGCCTCGAAGAACACGGCGACGTAGAGCGCGACCATGGCCATGCCGAACGGATAGTTCCACACACTGCGCCGCACCAGCAGCGCAATGTTGGCAAGACCCAGCGCGGCCGCGATCCATTCGACGGTGTTCATTGCCCCGACAGCCCCCGAAACAGTCCCCGAATCAGGCCCCGATCAGGCCCCCAGATCAGACGAGCGCCGCCGCCCATTCCGGCTCCTTGAAGCCGACGAGCACGCCGCCGGGATGCTCCGCCACCGGCCGCTTGATCATGCTGGGATTGGCGACCATCAGCGCGATCGCCTTTTCGGCGTCGAGGTCGGCCTTGTCGGCATCGGGCAGCTTGCGAAAGGTGGTCCCGGCGCGGTTCAGCACCTTGTCCAGCCCGGCGGCGTCGATCCACGCCGCGAGCTTTTCAGGGTCCGCGCCTTCCTTCTTGTAGTCGTGGAACGTGTACGCGATCCCCTTCGCGTCGAGCCAGACGCGCGCCTTCTTCACCGTGTCGCAATTGGGGATGCCGTAGAACTCGATCGCCATGCCGTACCTGTCGTCCTGAAACGCAGGCACAATTTATGGTAAAGAGCCCGCTTCAAAGGCGGCGATACACCAAGCCAGGCGCGCTGCCTACCGGCAAGCGGCGCAGTTTTACCCCGGAAGCGCGGCCTTCATGTCGAAGCGGTGCACGCGCGGCATGTCGCACGTGTAGAGCGTGTAGCTCTCGTAATACTCCGCGCGCCCGCGCCGCTGGACCATGAGATGCTCGGCATTGCGCGACCAGGCCGCGGCGTGCTCGGCCGTCTCCCATTCCGACATCGACAGCACTTCGCCGTCGTCGGCCGTATAACTGCGGAACAGCAGGAATCCGGGCTGCTCGGCGGCCGATGCCTCCATGGCGACGGCGTCGTGGATATAGGCGTCAACGTCGATATCGGCGCGCTTGCGGTTGCGGAAAATGACAAGGAACATGGCTGCTCCCTGCATCGATACAATCGGTTGCACAAGTGATCAAAAGCACCATTGTGACTTGCGATTTGTCCCGCTTCGGGAAGATCGCAGCCGCTTCGGCCACAATGCGCGCTCCACTGGACAAATCGCGCGATTCCCGACAAGGCGCGAGGCACCATGAGCATGAACAGCTTCGGCCGCCTCTTCCGCTTCACCACCTGGGGTGAGAGCCACGGACCCGCCATCGGCGCCGTCGTCGACGGGTGCCCGCCGGGCCTCGCCATCGACGAGGGCGTGATCCAGCCCTTCCTCGACGCGCGCCGTCCCGGCCAGTCGAAGTTCACCACCCAGCGGCAGGAGCCGGACCAGGTCCGCATCCTCTCGGGCGTGTTCGAAGGGCGCACGACCGGAACCCCGATCAGCCTGATGATCGAGAACGTCGACCAGCGTTCCAAGGATTATTCCGAGGTCGCGGTCGCCTATCGCCCCGGCCATGCCGACTATGCCTACGACGCCAAGTACGGCTTCCGCGACTATCGCGGCGGCGGGCGCTCCTCGGCGCGCGAGACCGCCAGCCGCGTGGCGGCGGGCGCGGTGGCGCGTCTGGTGATCCCCGAGGTCAAGATCCTCGCCTACGTCTCCGAGATCGGCGGCGACATGATCGATCCGGGCAAGTTCGACGAGGCCGAGATCGCCAACAATCCGTTCTTCTGCCCCGACGCGGCGGCCGCCGTGCGCTGGGAGAAGATCGTGGATGATGCCCGCAAGTCCGGCTCGTCGGTCGGCGCGGTGGTGGAATGCTACGCCAGCGGCGTGCCCGCAGGCTGGGGCGCCCCGCTCTACGCCAAGCTCGATGCCGATCTTGCGGCGGCGATGATGGGCATCAACGCGGTCAAGGGCGTCGAGATCGGCGACGGCTTCGCCGCCGCGCGCCTCTCCGGCGAACAGAATGCCGACCCGATGCGGCCTAATGCGGAAGGTCCCGACGGCGCGCCGGAGTTCCTGGCGAACCACGCAGGCGGTATCGCGGGCGGCATCTCCACCGGCCAGCCGGTCACCTGCCGCGTGGCGTTCAAGCCGACCAGCTCGATCCTCACCCCGCAGCAGACCATCACCCGCGACGGCGAGGCAGCCGAGATGTTCACCAAGGGCCGCCACGACCCCTGCGTCGGCATTCGCGGCGTGCCGGTGGTCGAGGCGATGATGGCGCTGGTGCTGGCCGACCACAAGCTGCTCCACCGCGGCCAGTGCGGTTGATTGGCCGGTTGATTAGGCAGAATCCTCCCTGTTGCGAAGCAATGGGGAGGTGGCAGCCCGCAGGGCTGACGGAGGGGGCTTCAACCCCTCCACCACCGACTGCGTCGGCGGTCCCCCTCCCCATTCCTGCGGAACAGGGAGGATTTGCGTGCGCATCCTGATCGACGCCGACGCCTGCCCGGTGAAGGAGGAGACCTACAAGGTCGCCCTGCGCCACAAGGTGCCGGTGGTCGTCGTCAGCAACAGCCCGATCCGGGTGCCGCAAAGCACGCTGATCTCGCGCAAGGTCGTAAGCGACGCCTTCGACGCAGCCGACGACTGGATCGTCGAAAATACGGATGCAACCTCGGTGGTGATCACCGCCGACATTCTCCTCGCCGACCGCTGTCTGAAGCTGGGCGCGAGCGTGGTGGCGCCCAACGGCAAGCCCTTTACCACCAGTTCGATCGGCAGCGCCATCGCCACCCGCGCGATCATGGCGGACTTGCGCGCGGGCGGTGACGTCATCGGCGGACCGCCGCCGTTTGCGAAGCAGGACCGCTCGCGGTTTCTCTCGGCGCTGGACGAAGTGCTGGTGCGGTTGCTGAGAGCACCCCGAACCTGAGGTCGCGTCTAGCGGAGGGGGCTTCGACAAGCTCAGCCTGAGCGGAGTTGAAAGCAAGTCTTTGAAACCCGCTCAGGCTGAGCTTGTCGAAGCCCCATCGGCACAAACCACATCTCATCGACAGAGCCGCACAATCCGTCTCCGATTGATCGCCTGAACCGATGAGCCCAATCGGATCATCGTGCTTACAATCGTCACACCCCCGGCCTATCTGAGCTTCACCAGTTTCAACCACCCAACTGAGGGAATTACATCCATGGGTATCGTCGGCAGCACCATCAAGCCGTTCAAGAACACCGCCTTCCAGGCCGGTAAGGACTTCTTCGACGTCACCGAAGGCGACATCGCGGGCAAGTGGGCCGTGTTCTTCTTCTACCCGGCGGACTTCACCTTCGTGTGCCCGACCGAGCTGGAAGACCTCGCCGGTGAATACGCGACGCTTCAGGGCCTCGGCGTCGAAGTGTTCGGCGTTTCGACCGACACGCACTTCAGCCACAAGGCATGGCACGACACCTCGGACGCCATCGGCAAGTGCACCTACGCCTTCCTTGGCGACCAGAACCACAACCTTGCCAACAACTTCGGCGTGCTGCGCGAAGGCGTCGGCCTTGCTGACCGCGCGACCTTCGTTGTCGATCCGGACGGCGTGATCCAGCTGGTCGAAATCACCCCCGAGGGCGTGGGCCGCAACGCCAAGGAACTGGTCCGCAAGATCAAGGCCGCCAAGTACTGGCGCGAGCACCCCGGCCAGGTCTGCCCGGCCAAGTGGGAAGAAGGCGAAGCAACGCTCGCTCCCTCGCTCGACCTCGTCGGCAAGATCTAAGACCCGCGCGACACCTTAGGGTCGCGTACTGACGGTGTGCGGCCCGGGGCTCCCTCTCCCCGGAGCCGCACCCTGTGCGCCTTTCGCGGACCCGGACCCCGGACCGCCCCGTTCACACCGAAATCCCAAAGGACCCAAGACAATGCTCGACGCCAACCTGAAGCAACAGCTCTCGCAATACCTCGGCATGCTGCGCGAGCCGATCGAGCTCGTCGCCTCCCTTGGCGATGACGCAAAGTCCACCGAGACCCGCGAGCTGCTGACCACCATCGCCTCGCTCTCGGACAAGGTCACCGCCACTTTCGACGGCGACGACACGCGCCGCCCCAGTTTCATCATCCGCCGCGCCAGCGACGCGAGCGCATGGGTGCGCTTTGCGGGCCTGCCGCTCGGCCATGAATTCACCTCGCTCGTCCTCGCCCTGCTGTGGACCGGCGGCCACCCGCCCAAGGTCTCGGACGAAGTTCTGGAGCAGGCCAAGGCGCTCGAAGGCTCGCTGACGTTCGAGATGTACTTCTCGCTCTCGTGCCACAACTGCCCCGACGTGGTGCAGGCGCTGACGCTGATCGCGCTCAACAACCCGCACGCCGACGTGACGCTGATCGAAGGCGGCACGTTCCAGGCCGAAGTCGAGGAGCGCGGCGTGATGGCCGTGCCCGCCGTCTTCCTGAACGGCGCGATGTGGGGTTCGGGCAAGATGAGCATCGAGGAAATCCTCGGCAAGCTCGACAGCGGCGCGGACGCCAAGGCCGCTGCCAAGCTGGCCGAGAAGAAGCCTTTCGAAGTGCTCGTCGTCGGCGGTGGTCCCGCTGGTGCCGCCGCGTCGGTCTACACCGCCCGCAAGGGTTTCAGCACCGGGATCGCGGCTGAACGTTTCGGCGGTCAGGTGCAGGACACCATGGGCATCGAGAACTTCATCTCGGTCCCCTACACCGAAGGCCCCAAGCTCGCCGCCGCGCTGGAATCGCACGTCGCTGAATACGACATCGACGTGATGAACCTGCAGCGCGCCGAGAAGCTGATCCCGGCCAGCGAAGTCGGCGGCTACCACGAGGTCGTGTTCGCCAACGGAGCTTCGCTGAAAGCCCGCTCCGTAGTGCTGACCACCGGCGCGCGCTGGCGGAACCTCGGCGTCCCCGGTGAGGCCGAGTACAAGAACAAGGGCGTGGCCTATTGCCCGCACTGCGACGGTCCACTGTTCAAGGGCAAGCGCGTGGCGGTGATCGGCGGCGGCAACTCGGGCGTCGAAGCGGCGATCGACCTTGCCAACATCGTCGGCCACGTGACGCTGATCGAATTCGACGCCAAGCTGCGCGCCGACCAGGTGCTGGTCGACAAGCTGAAGTCGATGAAGAACGTCGACATCTTCACCAGCGCCCAGACCACCGAGGTCGAAGGCGACGGCGAGAAGGTCAACGCGCTGGTCTACAAGGACCGCAACACGGGTGAAGAGCGCAAGGTCGAGCTGGAAGGCGTGTTCGTCCAGATCGGTCTGGTGCCCAACACCGAGTGGCTCAAGGACTCGGGTGTCGAACTGTCGGGCCGCGGCGAAATCGTCATCGACGAGAAGGCCGCCACCAACCTGCCGGGCGTCTTCGCGGCGGGCGACGTGACCACGGTGCCTTACAAGCAGATCATCATCGCCATGGGCGAAGGGTCGAAGGCGGCGCTTTCCGCGTTCGACTATCTGATCCGCAACGAGGCTCCCGAGGAGATCGCGCAGGCGGCTCAGGCGGCCTGACCGACGCTGAGGTTATAACGAGAGGCGGGCGGGGATCGTAAGATTCCCGCCCGTTTTCGTGGGCGGATGGGGCTTCGACAAGCTCAGCCTGAGCGGGTTTGAGAGAACACCTCTAAAACCGCTCAGGCTGAGCTTGTCGAAGCCCCCGCGCGCAGGGCACACCTTCGTCATCCCAGCGAAGGCTGGGACCGCTGGCCTGTTACGACCAACTATCGTCAAGAAGCCCTGCCGAGGGTTGGGTTTTATGGGGCCAGCGGTCCCAGCCTTCGCTGGGATGACGGGGTTTGAACGACGGGCGTTTGAACGAAGCCTTACCCCACCCCGTCGATATGCCGCTTCAACCCCGCCTGCCACATCGCGATCCGGCCTTCGCGCACCGCCTCGGCCATATCCGGCACGAACCGCTTCGACGCGCTGCCCATCGCCACCGCGTCCTCCAGCGAGGCATGGAGCCCGACGCCAACCCCTGCCAGCATCGCCGCACCAAGCGCGGTCGTCTCAATGTCCGCAGGTCGCTCCACCGGCAGCGCGAGCACGTCGGCGAGATCCTGCGCCATCCAGTCGTTAGCGCTCATCCCGCCGTCGATGCGCAGCGAGGTCCATGCAGCACCGTCGGCGGCGAAGGCGGCCTGCAGATCGTGGCACTGGTGCGCCATCGATTCCATCGCCGCGCGCACGATATGCGCCCGGCTGGTCCCCTGCGTCAGCCCGGTGACGACGCCCTTCGCATCCGGCTGCCAGTGCGGCGCGCCCAGCCCGGCCAGCGCAGGCAGGAACAGCACCCCTCCGTTGTCCGCCACCGCGCGGGCAAGCGTCTCGCTCTCCGCTGCGGTGCGGATCACGCCGAGTTCGTCGCGCAGCCACTTGATGAGGCTCCCCGCCACGAAGATCGAGCCTTCCAGCGCATACGTCCGCCGCCCGTCCTGCTGGCACAGCACGGTGCCGAGCAGACGGTGCGAGGAACGCGGCAAAGTCTCGCCCATGTTGGTGAGGATGAAGGCGCCGGTGCCGAAAGTGGCCTTGGTCTGACCCGCCTTGAGGCAGTGCTGGCCGATCGTCGCCGCCTGCTGGTCGCCCGCGAGCCCGCTGATCGGGATCGGCGCGCCAAGCAGTTGGGGATCGCAAGTGCCCACCGTCCCCGCGGTATCGACGATCCGGCCCAGCGCACCGCGCGGCACCCCGAACAGACCGAGCAGGTCGTCATCCCAGTCCGCGCCGTCCAGCGCCATCAACTGCGTCCGGCTGGCATTGCTGGCGTCAGTGACATGCAAGCCCCCGGTCAGCTTCCAGACCAGCCAGCTCTCCACCGTCCCCAGCGCCAGCCGCTCGCCCAAGGCGCGCGCCTCGGGCACATTATCGAGCACCCAGCGCATCTTGGTGCCGGAGAAATAGGGATCGACGACGAGGCCCGTCCGCTCCTGCAGCATCGCTTCATGGCCGCCGTCGCGCAGCGTGGCGCACATCTCGGCGGTGCGGCGGTCCTGCCAGACGATGGCGCGGGTGATCGGCTCGCCGGTCTGGCGATCCCAGGCCACCACCGTCTCGCGCTAGTTGGTGATGCCGAGCGCGGCGATGCGGTCCGCGCCGCCCATCTTGGCGATCACCTCGCGCGCACAGGCGAAGGTCTTGTCCCAGATCTCGGCGGCATCGTGCTCGACGCGGCCGGGGGCGGGATAATGCTGTGTCAGTTCCTTCTGCGCGACGTGCAGGACCCTACCGTCCGCGCCGTAGACGATCGCGCGGGTCGAGGTGGTCCCTTCGTCGAGGACCAGAATGTGTTCGCCGTTCACTTGCTCACTCACCCATGTATGTTTTCAGTCGCGCCGCTTGTGCCGCGTCGAGCCTGAGGCCCAGCTTGGTGCGGCGCCACAGCACATCCTCGGCCGTCAGCGCCCATTCGTTGGCCCTGAGGTAATCGACTTCCGCCCCGGTCAGGCCGTGGCCGAAGTCCTCGCCCGGGTCCATCGCCAGCCATTCCCGCGCCTTCGTGCCATAGGCCCGCGCCACGCGGTCCACCGTCGCCGCATCGAGGCGCGGGTAGTCGCGCGCGAGGTCGGCCTTCAGCGCATCGATCGCACCCATCGCGAAGTCGCCGCCGGGCAGCGGCGCGGTGGCGGTCCAGTCCTTGCCGGACAGCGCCGGGACCAGCGGCTGCAGCTTCTCCACCGCATCCTTGGCGAGATGGCGATACGTCGTGATCTTGCCGCCGAACACCGAGAGGAACGGCGCGCCGCCCTCCCCGTCCAGATCGAGGTCGAAGTCGTAGCCGCGCGTCGCCGCCTCAGGCTTGCCGGAGCCGTCGTCCACCAGCGGGCGCACGCCGGAGTAGGTCCACACCACGTCGGCGGGGGTGATCGACTTCGCGAAGTAGGCGTTGGCCGCCTCGCACAAGTAGGCGATCTCCTCCTCGCTCGCCTTCACCTCGCTCAACGGGCCGGTGTGGTCGCGGTCGGTGGTGCCGATCAGGGTGAAGTCGTGCTGGTAGGGGATCGCGAAGAAGATGCGCCCGTCGGGGATCTGGAAGAAGTAGGCGTAAGGATGCTCGAACAGGCGCGGCACGACGATGTGCGAGCCGCGCACCAGCCGCATCGCGCGTTTCGTCCGCTCACCGGCGCGGCCGACGAGGTCGAGCACCGAGGGGCCTGCTGCGTTCACCACCGCCTTCGCGCGGAAGGTGCCGCCAGTGGTATGGATGGTCCAGACGCCGCCCTCGCGCTCCAGCTTCTGAACGCCGGTGCGGGTCAGGATCGTCGCGCCCCGGTCCGCCGCGTCGCGGGCGTTCAGGACCACCAGCCGCGCATCGTCCACCCAGCCGTCGGAATAGACGAAAGCCTTGCCGAACCCCGGCTTGAGCGGTTTGCCCGCCGAGTGCCGGTGCAGGTCAATGGACTCCGTGGCGGGCAGCGCCTTGCGACCGCCGATGTGGTCGTAGAGGAACAGGCCGAGGCGCAGCAGCCAGCGCGGGCGCAGGCCCTGCACATGCGGCAGCACGAAGCGCATCGGGTGGATGATGTGCGGGGCGATCTTCCACAGCCGCTCGCGCTCGGTCAGCGCCTCGCGCACGAGGGCGAACTCGTAGTGCTCCAGATAGCGCAGGCCGCCGTGGATCAGCTTGGTCGAGGCGGACGAGGTGCCGCCGGCCAGGTCGCCCTGCTCCAGCACCAGCACCTTCGCCCCGCGCCCGGGGGGGGGGGGGGGGGGGGGGGGGGGG